>JBDKTO010000058.1 GCA_039680175.1 Veillonellales bacterium
GCACAAATTAAACCAATACTACCGGTAATAGCTCTTACTACTTCCGTTACAATCAGGTTTGAATTCAATATTTTGATTAACGGCAAATTTTTTTGCGCACTAATAAGCAATATAAGGGGAAGGAAACTTCCCAAATAAGCCAAGATTAAAGTATTTGACATAGTGCCCATAATGTCTTTCCCCACATTAAGCCCGGACTTAAGCAATTCTAAAAATCTCAACTCTGGACAGGAGCACTTAATTTCATACTGAGCCGAAGCAATAGAAATTGCAACGTCCATTACGGCTCCTAATGAGCCTAATATGATTCCGGCAAATAAGACGTCTTGAAAATTTACAGATGCCAAATACGTTACTTTTAGCATCATCGCCTCTTCGCTATCCAATCCCGTTAAGTGCATTAAAACAATGGAAGCGGAAGCCAAAAGGCCAGCGATAGCTACCCCGCCAACTGTTCCCAGCGCTGCCCCCCATGTTTTGGAATTCCAGCCGCTAACTGTAATCTGGGTAACAAATGCAATAATCGCACTGACTAGGAAAGTAATTAGCGTTATGCTCCAATGCGCCTTTAAAATAAGTGGTATCATAACCTCTAGAATCACGAAAATGGCAAAGCCAATTACAAATAGTGATCTTAATCCGACCCGCCTGCCAATTACAAGCAATATTACTGCAAAGATTCCTAATAATATATAGATGTAGGATAGACGTTCATAATCGGCAATATTATAGCTTTTACGGTTAAAATCCTGTGTGACTGCAACAACAATTTTATCTCCTGGTTTTGGGTCAATCTCCATCCCCGGCATACTTATGCTCATTTTATGATGAATACACTTTACCTCTTGACCACTTTCGAGCCCGGATGTCAATCGTATAATTACTAAGTCAGCACTATCCGTTCCCTTTCCGGGAGCCTTTTTTACCGTCGTGTTATACAACTCTTGTACGCTAACAACAACCCCTTGAATATATTCAACCGGAGCGATGTCCTCGGCCTGATTTTCCGGATTTGCCAAAAGGCTGGGGGAGCTGACCGTCAAAAGCAAGCAAATCAAAACGAGTATTCTAGCTTTTGAATAAACCATCTTAACCATATAAGCCTCCTGATAGAATCACTCATTCACCTGAAATCCAAATAAAAATTTTTATTTGGTCATAACCTCCTTTACCTGTCGATAATACGGTATTCCTATTTAATATGATTATCAAATAGGAATATTCTTATTTATATAGTATGCATGCCATTTTTTCCCTGGTCAAGCAGCCATTTTATCCATAAGCCGCCTTAAAAAGGCGAAAAAGCCAATCAGCCCTCCTTTTTCCGGCTTATTCATAGGGTTATTTTTCAACGCTTCTCCGCCACTCAAGCATGCCTCCCTGAATGCTGCAGGTGTTTGCAAACCCGCAGCTTTGCAAAATGATATTGGCCTGGGAGCTACTCTTGCCGCCATGGCAGATCAAAAGCACCTTTTTATCTTTAGGAATTTCCGTTAACCGATTTTTCAGCACCGCAAGTGGAATCGAAGCAGCTCCTGGTATATGCCCCTGCTTATATTCATCCGCCGTCCGAACATCAATGAATATCGCCGCTTTATTCTGCCAAGCTTCCCTTGCCTGCTCCGTGGATATCTGCTGTACATGATCTTGCAGCCGCATGGGCCAGATATATCCGATCAGATTAAAGTCCTGCTTCAAAGTGGCGGTTGCTGCCTGATGACGAACTACCTTCCCCTTGTCCATTGTTTCAAAAACAATCTTATCGCCGCATACCTCACGGACAATGCCGGCCCAGCCATTCTGAGACTGATCAAGTCCTAAAATAAGCGCTCCGGGAATAGCGCTTCCCGGCGATGTCTTGACGATCCAACCTTTCTCAAAGGCACTGCCCAGCCATATGTCCGGTATAGCGCCGTCCCAGTCCACGCCCCGCCCGGGAGCCACCTTGTCAAACTCCTGCAAAAAATACCCCGAAGCATCTGACATAGAATGCCCTTTATATTGGGGGCCGGTGCCAGAACAACAGTCACAGGCAAAAGCCTGCTGATACGGCATGAACAGCAGCATAGCAATTAGCCCGGTTTTACATATAAAATTTTTCATGTGTTCCTCCTCGTTGAATAATAAATTTGCTTGCATACCTGTTAAAATATGGCATATGAATAATTAGAACCGGAACTTATCTGTCAGGGGGAGATATTTCTGGAAAATTTTTTCGCGTCATTCTCTGCTGCAGCCATACTGACTTGGGACAACTTGATCAATTTCAAAATCATATTGCTCAGTATAGTGATTGAAGCTTTACCCTTCGTCTTGCTTAGCGTTATTGTCTCAGCAATCCTTCATAATTTTGTCACAGAAGATATGATCAGCCGCATTATACCAAAAAATAAGTTTTTAAGCATAGTCCCCGCCTCGTTACTCGGCATCGTGCTGCCGGTATGCGATTGCGGGATGGTTCCTATCGTCCGCCGCTTAGTGAAAAAAGGTGTTCCTCTGCCTACGGCGATATCTTTTATGCTGGGCGCGCCCATCCTAAATCCGCTGGTAGCTGCGGCAACCGCCTTTGCCTTCAAAACGAATACTGCCATGGTTTTATTCCGTTTGGGAACAGCTTTCTTGGTGGCATGTTTTGCCGGTTGGCTAACCAGCCTGTTTTTCAAAGGCAATGAATTAAAACCTCTGACCGCAAATCAGCAGCATTCGTGCGGATGCTGCGGCCCCCACACCGATCAATATTTAATTGACGAGCTAACCTTTACCGGCAAGCTGCTGCGAACTATTCATGACGCCAGTAATGAGTTTTTTGAAATGGGCAAGTATTTGCTTATCGGGGCAATATTGGGAACGCTGGCTCAAATAGTGCTTTCCCGAGAGATTTTACTATCCATTGGGCAGCACCCTGGGTTTTCGGTTGGCGTAATGATGCTGTTTGCCTTTGTCATTTCAGTATGTTCAGCCGCTGATGCATTCATCGCCGCTTCATTTTATACGAGCTTTTCAGCCGGCTCCCTTGTTGCTTTTATGGTGTTTGGGCCAATGCTTGACCTAAAAAACACGCTGATGCTGCTGCACACATTTCGCTTTCGCTTCGTGGTTTGGCTGGCATTCGTTGCAGCAACTCTATGTGCCGGCGCGGCCTATGTGATCAATTTATTATAAGGGGGGAACTCTGTTTGCAGCACAGACACAGGTATAAGTACAGGTACATATTTGACATCGACGCTTTGCTTCGATCCATAATCCTGTTTGGATTTATGGGGCTGCTGCTATGGCTTATTCATACAAACCAATTAACCCTGTATATCAACCCAAAGTTCTCAGTACTAGTTGAAACAGCGGGCTATTTGCTATTTCCCCTGGGAGTCGCACAAATGCTAAGCATAATCCAGCCAATCCCTTTTCTCAACAGCCCTCATCGGCACAATCATGCCAGCCGCTTGCTGTATTTACCCTTTATCGCCATACTTGCATTGGCCTTTTTATTGCCAAACAATACTCTAAATGCCAATCTGGTAAATAACAAAGGTCTGAACAGCCAATTGACCGCGCCTGCTCCCGGTTATGAGCTGCCCAGACCATTAGCCGCCAAGCTCCGCCGGTATTCGCTAATCGAAGTAACGGATCGCGACTACGCTGAAATCATAAACGAACTGCAGTTCTTTTCTCAGGAATATCTGGGCAAGGAAATAACAATGACCGGGTTTGTCTTCCGGCCTCCCGGAATTACAAAGAATCAATTTTCACTAGTTCGCTACGTCATAGTATGCTGCACGGCAGACGCTTTGCCTTATGGCGTTTTATGCGAATGTAAAAACGGGGAAAAATTCAAGGACGGAACATGGCTTTCCATTAAGGGTGTTATTCAACAAAGTAATTATGAGGATAAAGTCGTTCCGGCTATTAAGATCACTTCCCTAAAACAAGTGAAGGAACCGCAGACGCCTTACGTCTTTCCCCCTAATCAATAATCCGCAAATAGTTGCGGCCTTCGATGCGGAAGTACTAACCGGAACCAAGAAAAGCGGCTTTAAGCCGCTTTAACTATATACTAGAGATTGTGGTGTATAATCGATTCCTCATTCCGACAAGTCTAAATTAAATTCGGCTTTTGGCGATACAAATCCTGCAGTTCTGGTTGAGAGTGTACATCTTTGTTTTCGCCGTAGCTGCAATGCCTTTGCAGCCATTTTTTATTTGCGGATTTAAATTTTTAACCGGCTTGGACAAATCACTATAAGTAATATGTAAAAATTTTTATTATTTTACATATTATTGAAGGAACTTATTGGTAAATGTAGAATATTGGAAGTCAAGGAGGGTGATACTGTGAAAAAAAATTCGTTTTTTCTCGTTGCCTGTTTAATCATGATGCCCGTATTCATCGGAGGCTGTAGCGGCCCGCAAAGCAAGGCCGTAAGTACCACCAGTAAGTATCCTGAGAAACCGATTACACTGATTGTTCCGTTTAGCGTTGGCGGGGGACAAGATCTTTTAGCCCGGGTTATGGAAAAGCAAACGCAAAAATATCTCGGGCAGCCGCTTGTTATTGTCAATAAACCGGGAAGTGCAGGCGCCCTTGGGTGGAATGAGCTAACCGGTGCCAGCCCGGATGGCTATACAATCGGCACAACTGCCACCGAAGTATTAGTGCTGCCGCTGTATGGTATGGCTAAATACGACTATTCGACCGCTATGTTGCCCCTGGCACAGATTGCAACCGCTTCTTGGGCGATAGCAGTTAAAGCTGAGCAGCCCTGGCAGAATATTGACGACTTAGTCGCATACGCTAAGCAACATCCGGGGCAATTAAAATTTAGTCATGCCGGTGTTGGCTCCCTGCCCCATATAATCGGTGAAACAATTGGCAGGGAAGCGGCTGTCAAACTTAGCCAAGTCCCGTTTCGCAGCGCCGGCGAGGCTGCCGCTGCGTTACTCGGCGGACATGTTCAAATTGCTATCGTTACTCCATCGGTAATAAAAGAACATGTAAAAAACGGTACTGTAAAAGTATTGGCCGTTAGCGGCGACAAGCGATCGTCAGATCCGGATTTCGCCAGCGTACCGACTTTAAAAGAGCAGGGCTTTAATATTGCGTATGAAAATTGGTATGGTCTGGCAGCACCAAAGGACATGCAGCCGGAAGTAACAGCCAGACTTGCCGAAGGATTAAAAGCAATGACAGAGGATAAAGAATTTAAACAAACTGTTGAAAACATGGGGTTGCAAGTTGAATATCTAGGTCCGCAAGAAACAGCAAATAAATGGATCAAGGAAAAAGAAAAAATATCCAAAATAATAGCGGAAACTGGCATTCTGGATTTGATTAAGAATCAAAAAAAATAATAACCCAAGCCCCTCCGCTCTTGGAGGGAATTTTTTTACCCCGCTTGATCCCCTCACTCTGCCATGTGTCCCTTCCTATAAGATATAGGTATTTTTTTACGGAAACATTGATATTTAACGAATATAAGGATATAATTTCGGTAATAATCGTTTTGAGAGGGTGATGTTATGATAATCAATCCCTATACACCGGGAGCCGGTTTGGTGCCAAATTATTTAGCCGGTCGTGATGATACGATTGCAGAAGCAACAGAAGTTATTGCTTATGTTGCTCATGGGTATCCTGCCCGTTCTATTGTTTATTATGGTTTACGCGGTGTTGGCAAAACGGTGTTATTAAATAAAATTGAAGATATTGCTGACGATAATGATGTTTTATATGAGCATATTGAGGTATCGGAACATTCTTCTTTTAAAATTGCTATTTCATTACATATCCAAAAATTAATTAAACAAATGAGCGTTAAGGAACAGGCTAAAGGTTATGTTCAAAAAGCAATGGGTATCTTAAAGGCTTTTAAAATTACTTATTCTCCCGAAGGGGAGGTAAGTATCGGTTTAAACGAAGATGTTGCCGCGGCGGTCGGTATATCTGATACGGGCAACTTTGTCAACGATCTTACAGAATTATTTGTGTCTATGGGGACACTCGCGAAAAATAGCGACAGTTCGGTATGCTTATTTATTGACGAAATGCAATTTTTAAAAGATGATGAATTTGAAGCGTTAATTACTGCCTTACATAGAGTAAATCAAAAAGGATTACCGGTTACATTATTTGCGGCAGGGCTGCCTAAAATTGCTAAGATTGCCGGTGATATTAAGTCGTATGCCGAAAGGCTATTTAGTTTTGTTTCGATAGATTCTTTAACCCAAGCGGCTGCTAAATTAGCGCTGGTGGAACCGGCAAAAAAAGTCGGCGTTACTTTTACCGAGAAAGCGATTGACGAAATTTTAAGAATTACAGAAGGGTACCCCTATTTTTTACAGGAATATGGCAAACAAGTTTGGAACTTTATAAACGATAAAGAAATTGATATTACAGCTGTAAAGGCCGCATATCCAATATTTGAAAAAAGTCTGGATGATAGTTTCTTTAAGGTTCGTTATGACAGAGCAACTCCCAGAGAAAAAGAATTTATGCTGGCAATGGTTGAATGTGGTGATTTACCATGTACGATAGCTGAGATTGCTGATAAAATGCACGCGAAGGTACAAAAAATTTCACCACTTAGAGCACAATTAATTTATAAAGGTTTTATTTATGCAACAAGTTATGGCGAAGTCGATTTTACCGTACCTCAATTTAATCGTTACTTAAAAAGGATTCATGCTATCAAATAATAAGCGACGAGATGTTATCGGATTGAAGTGCGGAATATCATGGCAACAGTGGACAAACCGTTCATCGTAGCTGAAGCCAAAACCTTACTCCACTGTCGTAAAATGGCTGCTACCCGCATAACCATAAACGGTGAAAACCGGCTTAGTCCCCAATAGCAAAAGAGTACACGATTCTGTGCGGTTTAATTGCGCAGTAATTGTGTACTCTTTTCTTTTCAACTAACCAAATACGACCGTTAAATTAAATGAAAGGCTTTAGGAAGAACGAGACTAAACCATGGAACAAAAGCAATCAGCAGCAATCCGACTATAATTATCGCCAAATATGGCAGCATGTGCTTTGACAAATCTTCAATCGTGGTTTTCACAATTGCACTGCAAAAATAGGCTCCCATGCCCACAGGCGGTATGAAGACCCCTGTCCCTAAAGCAATAATTAAAAATATACCATACTGTAAAGACGAAATTCCAAATTGAGTTGCCACCGGTACCAGCAGCGGTCCAAAAATAAGTACCGCCGGCAGCCCCTCCAGCATTGAACCGCAGGGTATAAGAAGCAGGAGTGAAAAGACCATAAACAACCAGGAAGAACCATGGAATAGTGCCAATAATGACGCAAGTTCGTGTGGAACTCTTGCCACGGTCAGTGTCCATGAAAATGCGCTTCCCGCACAGATTATGAACAGCACCATTGATGTCATAACGGACGCTTCCAGCATCATATTCCAACATTTACGCAAATCCATTTCACGATAACATACGGAAAGGAACAATGCATAAATTACTGCAACAGTCGAAACTTCGGTGGGAGTTGCCATACCGGATATGATACCGCCGACTAAAATAACCACTGCTATTATGGCCGGAATAGCGTATATGGTTTTTTGCATTTTTTCTTGAAATGAAACCCTGGCCCCACACGGCATTTCCTGACTGCGGGCGCGGAAATAAATAAGAGTCATAATGGCTATTCCTATAACCGCGGCCGGTATGATTCCCGCAATAAACAACGAGCCTACTGAAAGCGTAGTATTTGATGCTAACACTAATAAACACATACAAGGCGGAACTGTTTCACCCATAATTGCCGAGGCAGCTAAAACGGCTGACGTTTCTCCCCGCTTATAGCCATATTTGTCAAGAGCGTCCGACATTGAGGTGCCTACCGCCGCCACATCAGCCAATTTCGAGCCCGATAGGCCGGAAACTAAGTAAGTAAAGACAACAATAACATATAATAGGCCGCCACGCATATGTCCCATGATTGCAATGACACTGTCGGCAATTCTGCGGCTTAATCCGCCGGCGGTCATGATATACCCGGCTAACATAAAAAATGGAATAGCCAGCAGTAAAAAGCTTCCCATGGATACATGCATGGCATGCGGTATCGCTGTCAGCGGCACTTTACCAATAAACAGAATATATATTATTGAACTCAGAATAAGAACAAAGGCTATAGGAACACCAATGATCAGCAATGTAAAAAAGAAAGCCAACACCAAACACAATAAAATTGTCGGATCCAATCTTCCTAACAAAACAAAAAGTCCAGCAATAACAGCGACAAATATCGCCAAAACAACGCCGGTAGAAAGTACAATTTTACGATCTTGCTTACGCAAATTGCATATTGCAAAGACGCAAAACAAAATCATACCAATAATAATCGGCGCTATAAACCATGCTTCACGAATCTTCAGTATCGGGGATACTTCTTCCCATCGTGCCAGCATCATCTTTTGTGATAAGACAAAACAAACCAGCCCCATCGCAAAAACCGTCCAGTCACCCAAAGCCTCGCAAACTGCCTGCTTACGTTGAGATAAGTGTGTAACAACGACTTTCATCGCCATATGACCTTTTCGGTTGTACGCTACAGCGCCGCCGATAAAAGCCATAATTATCAATGCCAAATTCCCGATTTCTTCCGTCCAGAACAATGAGAAAGAAAGAAAATTACGGGTAATAATATTGGTTGGAACAATAATTAATTCTGCAATAATTGAAAGGGTAACAATTGCTGCGCATAATTTGTCTACTCTGGCTGCAAGATCCGGCTTGTCAACGGAAGCAACAGAAGCACTTGAATTCACGTTATCCTTATCCAGATCGATTTTGTTTGACATCTTATTTTCTCTTCCCTCCTAACAAAATCAGGCGACCGGTTACCAAACTACATGACGAACGCTTCAGATTTCTTTTTATCTAATCCATTTAGGAAATCCAAAGGTTCGTCATGAAGAAAAGCCTTACTATTTACACCCGCTTAGCTTAGCAAGTTCCATAAAAAATTACTTATTTTGAAGAATATTTTTTAACCAAATCCATTAAATCTTTGCCGAAAATTGCCTCATATTTATCCCAAACAGGTTTTTCAGCATCTTTAAATTCCTGGAAGTTAGGTTCAGTTACCTGCATACCTGATTTCTTCAGTTCATCTACGCTCTTGGCTTCTCCGTCCTTTATCATTTGACGTTCTTTATCACGCCAAATTTGCGCTTTTTCTTTAACGATTTTCTGTTGTTCAGGTGATAATTCATCCCAGGCTTGTTTGCTTATTGCCAAATAGCCTGAACCCCAAATATGATTTGTAAGAGTTAAGTATTTTTGAACTTCATAAAGTTTGGACGATTGAATGGTAATCAGGGGATTTTCCTGGCCGTCAACCGCGCCTTGCTGTAATGCGGTAAATACTTCGGCAAATGAGATCGGTGTAGGTTCGGCTCCTAACAATTTAAATGTATCAATTCTCATGTCATTATTGGGTACTCTGATTTTCAATCCTCTGAAATCCTCAACTGAATTAATCGGCTTTTTACTGTTAGTTGTTTGGCGATAGCCAGCTTCCCACCAGCTTAGACCAATAATCCCTTGTTTTTCCATTATTTTATTCAACGCTTCACCAAGTTCACCGTCGAGAGCAGCGTATGCATTTTCACGTTTCGGCCAAGCATATGGTAATTCTTCAATTGCCATCCGCTTATCCAACGGATTTAAGGATGCCGTCCCAAAAAGGCCCATCTCAATGGTCCCCATCTTTAGGCCGTTTGCAACATCAAGCTCCGAGCCTAATTGCGACGACGGAAATACCTGAATTTCAACTTCGCCGTTAGTTGCTTCCTTTACATCCTTAGCCATACCTTCTAAACAAACAGTCCAAGGATGATCCGCAGCAAGCGGGTGCCCCACTTTCAATACATGTTTTTGATTACTGCCTGCTGTTTTATCATTACCGCAGCCGGCAAGAAAGGTAAGCGAAAATATCAGCATCAATAGTAAAATACCTAATTTTTTGAACTTTTTTACTCCCGTCATTCCTAAATTCCTCCTCTGAGTTTTTATTTCATTTCTTTACTTCGTACTACTTGGTTTTTTCTTTAGCAAACCTGATGCCTTCCCCCCTTATTGCTCCGATACAAGGCCGGACAAATTATGCCGTGAAACCGGTTTTAACATTACAATGCCGGCAATAGTACCCTCATTTGCAGCAATTATTTTATACTTTTAAAAGACTGCTGATCTGACTGAACCGGCCCGACATGTCATTAACAAGCTCCAGGTAAGCCTGGAAATAGCGATCGTATCGTTCCGCTTTTTGCGCATCATACGGTATGATCCTGGCAATTTGAACTGTTTCATTTACCGCCTGAGCCAAATTTGAGTATATGCCTACGCCAACACCCGCCAGCAAAGCAACCCCTAGGACCTCGGTATCCAGGACTTTAGGAATTGATATGTTGGTCTTAGTTACATCGCCAATAATCCGGCACCATAACCTGCTTCTTGCGCCGCCATTGCTCAGCGTCATATTATTGAAAGAAACATTATACTCGTCACGAATAATCTCAAGATTATGGCGTACCGCATAGGCAACGCCTTCCAGTAAGGCACGAATTATCTGCGATCTTTTATGCGCTAAAGTCAAACCATAAATAATTCCCTTGGCATCTCCGTTCCATAGCGGCGACCGTTCCCCGGAAAGATACGGCAAATAAATAAGGCCGTTTCCACCCAAATCAGCCTGAGAGGCCTCGTCCATCATAATGTCATAAACACTTTCATCCTGCTCTTTGGCCACGGCTGCCTCATACTGATAAAATGTATCGCGAAACCATCTTAGCGTAGCCCCGGCGGCGTTAATTGCCGCATTTGTCAGCCAAAGATCCTCCTGTCCGTGGCAGAAGTTCATCATCCTGCCGTCAAATCTTGTCCCATCAGTTACCACACATACACGTCCCACCGTACCCAGTAAACCAAATGTCTGTCCCTGTTTTACGGCCCCGGCGCCAATTGCCGCTGAGACAGTATCTACGCAGCCTGCTATAACCGGAGTTCCTGCCTTGAGCCCGGTCGTTTCGGCCGCTTCCGCCGTTACCCTTCCGACCACTTCTGATGATTCATACAATTGAGGCAATTTATTACGGTCTATATCCATAGCCTTTAAAAGTTCTTCCGACCATGCTCTTTTTCGTATATCAAGCAGCATGGTAACCGATGCTCGAGAAACATCAATCGTAAATTGTCCGGTTAAGTGTTGAACAATAAACCCCGTCGGCACTAAAAATTTATATGTCTGCTTATATATATCAGGCCGTTCCTGCGCTATCCACAGCATCGTCGGCGCATAAAACGCCCCCGGCGCTATCCGGTTTCCCGTAATGTCAAATACCCGCTTTTCACCCAATTGCTTTTTTATGCAATCCGCCTGTGGTGCGCTGCGCTGATCAAGCATCATAACAGCCGGCAACAACGGATCGCCAGCTTTATTTACAGCTACCAGTCCATTTGTACAACTGACGCCGATTGCCGCAATATCTTCTGGCTTTATGCCGGGGAACGCCAAAACTTCCCGTGCGTTGCTAACCACCGACAGCCACCAATCTTCAGGGCTTTCCTCCGCCCAGCCGTTTTCCGGATGCATGAGTTTGTACTCACGATAGCTTTGTGCCACCTGGGTTCCATCCTGGCGATACAATGCGGTTTTACAGCCGGTCGTGCCAATATCTATTCCCATAATCATCGGCTTCATTTTATATTCATCCCCTAGATCATTTGATTTTAAAAAGTCAATACATATTTAAGCCCTTTATAATTTTCCTTCATATTGAAGGCTTCTTGCCACCGCTCGACGGGAAAGACATCAGAAATAACCGTTTTTACGTCAACTTGCCCCGCCGCAATCATTTTTAATATTTTGCGTTGATATGTAGGCTTTGCGGCGGAAGAACCGGTAATTACTAACTCCTTATAATGAATTTGATTAGGATCTATCGTTATTCTGCTGCCGGCGGGACAGCCGGCAAAGATAACATATTTTCCGCCTCTCTTTACGTACTCAACCGACTTCTCGACAATCTCGGGAACACCAACATCGGCAATTACTATATCCATTCCCGCGCCGCCTGTCATCTTATCGATCAACTTCTGTAAACTTTCATTAAGCGGATCTACGGCGGCATCAGCGCCAAAAAACTTCGCCTGCAAACGTTTCTCCTTCTGCGGCTCCGAAACGATAATCAGTCCCGCACCGTAAAGTTTGGACAATTGAGTATGTAAAAGGCCAATCGGCCCGCCGCCTACAATAAGTACACTATTGCCTGCCTTTACATTGGCTCGTCTGATGCCGCTGTAAGCGGCCGTCAGCGGTTCAGAAACGGCTCCTTCTTCATAGCTGACCCCGGAGGGAAGTCTATTAACATTTCCATTAGCAATTGCATTGGCCGGAATCCGTACATACTCGGCAAATCCGCCGTCTAACTCATAACCTAAAGTTATCCGCTCCGAGCAAATATTTGTCCGGCCGGTTTTGCAGGCATAACAATCATTGCAAGTAATAATCGGGTAAACGGTAACTCTTTCTCCCGCGGCAAAGTTCTTCACACATTTCCCCACGGCAATGATATCGCCGGCAAATTCATGGCCGATGATTCGCGGTGCTTCGATCTCCTTCGTACCATTATAAATGCGTATATCAGTTCCGCATACTCCGGCAGCCTTAACTCGGATCAGCATTTCTTCCTGCCGAATTACTGGAATCTTATGTCTTTTCAGTCTAATATCTCCAGGGCCGTAAAAGACCAGCGCTTTCATCCATTCCATACTTTGTTCCCCCGAAGTTTGTTTTTAAAATTGCCATCCCTTAACTGTACCGTTTGCAAACAGCCGCCTGTTCTTCGCTCGTCATCCCCACAGCTCTGGTTCCGCCTAAAATAAATATCTCCGCATTTTCTTCGATTTCCTCAGCCAGATTAACAGCTGTCTGTATATCCTCTCCTACGGTCACCAGGCCATGCTTGCATAAAAGTACGCTGTCCCTTTTCGCTAAAACCTTCCGAACGGCTTCGGCAAGCTGAAGGCTCCCCGGAACCATAAAAGGAATTGCCGGTAAAATGCCGACTCTGCAGGCATAACCCGGCGTCATGGCCGGAATATCAAACGGCTCTTTGGCAACCATGCAGGATAAGCAAACGGCATTGGGTGAATGTACATGGACTACACTTTTAATGTTGCTGCGGCTCAAATAAATATTCATGTGCAAATTAACTTCTTTTGACGGCTTACCGGAACTTAATATAGCTCCGTCAAAACCGACCTTTACCAAATCTTCCGCTTTCAGCTTGCCAAGAGAATATCCGGTGGGAGTGATCAAGAACCCGTCGTCAAGTCGGATACTGATATTGCCGCCGGATGAACTGACCATCTTTCTTTCATACACTTCCATGCACACTTGAATTAAGCGACACCTGGCGTCAAGCTCAAAATCCATCATTTCGTTTCTCCCCATTCCTTTTGAAATTAAATTATAACCTTATAAAAACTGACATCGTGAAATCGTTTATGCATTGTTATCATAAAGATGCCATTAAATGTTAATTTCGGTCATCGCTGCAGTAAATTACAATCATAAATTATCAATTTTAATCATATAGCTAATCACAATAGTCATTATGGCACATCCTATTTATTAAGTCAATATTCTAAACAATTTATTTTCCATTTAATAAAACCGCTATAATTTGTAACTACAGTGGTATATTTAAGCTAATTAAGCCACTTTGCCCCGTATTTAAAATTTCCTGGTTATGATAATTATTGCTATTTTTGTATATTCAGCATTGCGCATTTTAATCATATGTGTTATATTACAATCAAGATAACTTATGGTGGTGGATTATTTATGGTGTTAGGAGAACGGCATAAAGCTATACTAGCCTTATTAAAACAGAAGGGTTCGGTTACAGTAAACGAATTGACGGTTGCTTTAAACGCCTCACCTGCAACGATTCGCCGGGACTTGGAATTGCTGGAACAAACCTCGCTGCTGCGGCGTACATATGGCGGCGCAATTGAATATACCGTAGGTTACGAACCAAGCCTCACGGACCGCGCGACAAAATGCACCGCAGAAAAAATCGCCATTGCCCGCTTAGCGGCCAGTCTGATAGCAGCCGGCGATATCATAGCCCTTGATTCCGGAACTACAACCTATCAAATTGCTAAACAGCTTATATCGATAGAACCTTTAAGCATAATTACAACATCTTTGACGATTGCTGAAATCTTTGCAAATGCTGACAATGATGAACATACCATCATTATCCCCGGCGGTATTGTCCGGACCAAAACTCATTCCGTGGTCGGCGAAATGGCTGAAAGCAATTTAATGAATTACCGGTGTAACACGGCTTTCATGAGCTGCCAATCTATCACCCCCGAAAATGGCGCCATGAACGACAATTTATTGGCTATGGGCATCAAACGAGCTTTGATAAACATCAGTCAAAAAATCGTTATCGTAGCCGATCACTCAAAATTTGAAAAAATGTCACTTGCAACCGTGGTTCCCACCAAAAAAATTGACGTTCTAATTACCGATGAAAAAACTTCCGACACAACATTACAATCTTATCGCGATCTTGGAATAGAAGTTATAATTGCACATTTATAGGCATCCAATGTATATAAGAAAAGCTAAAAACATATTTAACCGATAATAAACAACAAAGAAGGCACAGCGCATTGATCGTTGCTGTACCTTCTTTGTTATAAGGCGGAAGTTTTCGGGAAGCATGGGGACGTAAAAATTGCTTCTCAATTTTTTGCAGAAAAATACCTTACATTAAATTTGCCTTTCCTGCGCGTTTTTATGTTGATGAACAAATTTTCTCTGTCGACCCTGACGCTGAAATCGGCAAGCTGCATTTCTCTTTAGTTTATGGCATAAAGCAGCATACGCCGGTAACTCATAAACAGGCGGGCTTACGCAGCTTTCTTCTGTTGCTCTTGGGAAAAATGCCTGATCTCAAAACGGTCATCTCCGTTGAATTCAATAGTTTTCTGGTTTCGAATGGCGCTTGCAACTATATCTCTTAAGGGTATACAGGTATTATAAAGATTCTTGCCTTCCTTGAACATAGTGAACCCGTCACCGCCGGCTGCCATGAAGTCGTTGGTTACTACTTTATACGTCTTTCCCGGACGAATCGGCGTACCGTCAGCTAAAGCGACTGCAACGATCCGTCCTCCCTGTGGTTCGGCATCATAAGATACTTTTATTCCGGAATATTGCAGCATACTAACCTTATCATTCATTAGACCATACTGCAAAACCTTGAATATTTGCTCGCCGGTCATATCTACAGTATACAGCGTGTTGTCAAAGGGGATGGCTTCGTAAAGTTCTCCCATAGTAATAGTCCCGGCAGGAATTCCCGTACGAATTCCGCCAATATTTTGAAAAGCAATGTCACCATGTACCGCTTGCCGCATCGTATCTGTCACCCATTGGCCAAGCAGCGTTTCCGTACGTGCATACCGATCATGGCTAAGCCCATGCACTGTTTGTCCAACAACGATACTTTTGACCGGTATTATTTCCTTCTGAGCTTGGTCCAGCATCTCCCGCACCCCTGAGTCTGCCTGAAGACCAGGATAAGGCAAAAGTACGCTGGCAGCAGAACTCTCTACCTCGTGAGTAGCGAGATTGAAAAGCAGTTCAATTTTTCCCACCGCCCGTCCGTTATAGCCAGCCTGAACTATCGGTATGTCATTTACCTTGCCATAAACAATCTGATGGGAATGGCCGGAAACAATAGCGTCAATCCCTTTTGTTTGCACTGCAAGCGCAGCAGCCTCTCCTCTGATATTGCCGTCGCCATCCAACGAACTGGCAAGGTGAGTTAGCACCACAATAATATCGACGCCTTGCTGTTTAAGTTCAGGTACGAGAGCATTTACCACTTTAGACGGATCAGCAAATGTATAGTCAGCGATCATTTTCGGGTTGGTTTTAATAGCTGTTTCCGGAGTAGCTATGCCAATCACTCCAATTTTTACGCCGTTGCGTTCTAAAATTGTATACGGCCTGACAAATTCAGCAATCTTACCGGTACGTTTATCCAATAGGTTAGCGCAAACATAAGGAAAACCCGACTGGGCGATACACTGTTTCAAAATGTCAATACCCCAGTCGAACTCATGATTTCCAAGGGTCATGACGTCAAACCCGGTGTAATTCATAACATCGGCCACCGTTTTCCCATATAAAAGGTTAGAATCCGGGGTTCCTTGAAACATGTCTCCCGCACTCATCATCAATGTTCCGTCAGGATCTTGCGTTTTGATATCGTTCAGAAGCTGCACCAGTTTTGCAGCACCAATGTTCGTACCGGTTTCCGCCAACGCGCCATGGAAATCATTAACAGTCAGTATTTGGAGATGAACAACGTCATTGTCGCTGCCGTTTTCGGCAGCAATTGCTTGGCTCACTACCAACATCATGCTTAGCAAAGCTATAAGTAAAAACCACTTTTTTGACTTACGTAATGTTTTCATATGTTTCCCTCTTAAACCTCATTACTTTCTCCCTCTAATGTAACGCGATATTCAAAGATTCCTTCATTAAATTGATAAATTCAACCGCCGCCTTTGAAAGATATCTTCCTTTGCGATAAGCTATGATAACAGTTCGTATCGGAATGGGAGAAAGAGAAAAATAGCAAGGATTTTTGCTGATATTACTGGCGTGGATAAGAGTGTCCGGCAATAAGGCTGCGCCCATTCCAGCGCCTACTAAGGCCTGTGCGGCATTCATGCTCTGCGTTTCTAACAAAATACGTGGTTTAACTTCAGCTTTATTGCATAAATCAAATAGAGTATTATGTAACTTTTGTCCTTGATCCATGAGAATAAAAGGCGTCTCCCGGACATCATGCAGATTGATTCGCGGGGGAGTATGATAATCCCCCGGCTGACGATTAAACTTTATACAGAGCGAATGATTTGGCGGCAGGGCAAGCAGCAATTCTTCCTGGAACAGTTCTTCGTAGTCAAAAAGCACTGTATTGATTGGTAACAGTGAAATTGAAAAGTCGGTTAGCCCATTGAGGGCAAGCTCTTCTAATCGCCGGGTTGTATCTTCTTTTAATATTAGCTCAAGTCCGGGAAACCTCTGTTCAAATATAGGAATAATCTGTGAAAGCAAATAGGTACTGCGGAAAGGCGAGCTTCCGATAGTTAACCTGCCCCGACGTAAATTAGCAGTATCATTTACCTTTTTTGTGAATTCATCGTTTAAATCCAGGATTTTTCTGGCCATCTCAATATATAATTCACCAATATAGGTGATTTTTAGCGGTATGCAGCTCCGGTCGAAGAGGGAAAATCCAATTTTTTCTTCCAGCTTAAAAATAATTTGACTTAAAGCAGACTGTGAGATATATAGTTTTTTTGCCGCCAAAGAAAAGCTCTTTTCTTCGGCTAATTTCAGAACATATTTTAATTGGCGATTTTCCATTTACCTTAACCCGCCTCATATTATTAGTAAAAGCTTATAAATTTTATAAATTTATTTAATTAGACTTATATTATATTGTATATTATACTTTGGAATGTGTAAAGGCCTTCACAGCGCTGTCAACGTCAAAAACAAACTTACTAAAATTTACGAAAATCAGTCTACAACATGTGTGGGAGGATTACGACATGAATCGTTTAATTCGCGGGGTAATCGTTGTCGTTTTAATGGCTGTCCTTTGGTGCTTCCCTGTACCGCAAGGGTTGTCTGTACAAGCGTGGCATCTGTTTGCTATATTTGCTGCCACAATTCTTGGTTTTATTTTACAGCCTATGCCGCTGGGCGCGGTAGCGCTTGCTGCTATTACTCTTACTGGTTTAACTGGAATCTTAAAACCGCAGGAAGCTTTATCGGGATTTAGCAATACGACAATCTGGCTGATTGTGTCCGCTTTTCTTTTTGCCAAAGGCTTTATTAAAACAGGGCTTGGTCGAAGAATCTCCTATAAATTGATTGAATTATTTGGCAATAGTACATTAAAGCTCGGTTATACCTTAGCAGTCAGTGATTTTATTATCAGTCCGGCGACGCCATCGAATACGGCCAGATCCGGCGGTATTATGTTTCCTATTGTGCGCAGCCTGGCATCTGCTTTTGGATCAGAACCAGGGCCTACGGCGAGAAAAATTGGTGCATATATTCTGGTAACTTCTTTTCAGGCAGATGCGCCAATTGCGGCGACATTCTTAACGGCTTGTGCACCAAACCCGCTCATGGCGACTTTAGCCATGAAGACAGCGGGTATAGACCTTAGCTGGGGATTATGGGCCTCGGCTGCAATTGTCCCCAGCCTTTTATCCCTCTTAATCATACCGTATTTTATTTATAAGGTTTATCCGCCGGAAATTAAGAAAACACCGGAAGCACAACAGTTGGCGCGTAAGGAACTTGCCAACATGGGTCCAATGACAAAAGCCGAAAAAATAATCAGCTGTGTCTTCATTGGTGCATTGCTTTTATGGAGTACGTCACAATATACACACCTGGATGCCACTATAGTTGCCCTGCTGGGGGTATCCGTCATGCTGATGACAGAAGTCCTGACCTGGAAAGATGTGCTGGGGGAACAGGGCGCCTGGGACGGTATGATGTGGATGGGCGGCATCGTTGGTCTGGCTGACTCGCTGAATAAAGTGGGATTTATTCCCTGGTTTGCCCAAAGTGTTACCGGCATGCTGGGCGGCATATCATGGATTCCGACACTGGGTGTTTTATTCGTTGTGTATTTGTACAGTCATTATGCTTTTGCCAGCCTTTCGGCACATGCCACCGCAATGTATGCAGCGTTTCTTGCCGTAGCAGTAAGCGCGGGAGCACCTCCCTATCTTGCTGCCATGGGTCTTGCCGTTTTATCGAATCTTATGGCTGGACTTACACATTATGGAAATTTATCGGTCTTTGGTAATCTATACAGTTGATTGAACCGGATTCCAACAACAATTACAATATTGCTGCTCGAAAAAAAACAGAAAGAGGATGATTATTAATGACAAAGGACGAAGCGGTATCCCGCTTAACGGATACAATTGCCAAATTTGTCGCGTACACAGGCAAAGCATTGCCTGATGATGTAAAAAGAAAGCTGCAGGAGCTTGGGAAGCAAGAAGATACTCCGCTGGCAAAGATTCTCTATGAGACAATGTTTAAAAACCAGGAACTCGCTGTGCAACTCAATCGTCCTAGCTGCCAGGATACCGGCGCGCTTCAGTTTTTTCTCAAGTGCGGTGCCAGCTTTCCCTACATTGGCGAGCTAGACAAAATCTTGCGTGATGCCGTAGTTCAGGCAACGGTTAATGCGCCGCTGCGCCATAATTGTGTCGAAACTTTTGACGAATATAATACGGGCAAAAATGTTGGCACGGGGGTCCCGTCAATTTTCTGGGATATCGTTCCGGAAAGTGACCGGCTTGATATCCATACTTATATGGCTGGTGGCGGATGCACGCTGCCGGGTAAAGCTATGGTGCTTATGCCCGGTGAAGGGTATGAAGGCGTAACCCGCTTTGTTATGGATGTTATGACAAGCTATGGGCTAAATGCCTGTCCGCCGCTATTAGTCGGCGTCGGGATTGCAACCTCGGTGGAAACAGCCGCCGTACTTTCAAAGAAAGCGCTGATGCGTCCCCTTGGCAGTCATAATCCCAACGAACGTGCCGCTTCGATGGAAAAATTATTAGAAGACGGCATCAATAAAATCGGGTTAGGCCCGCAGGGGCTTACAGGAAAAAATTCTGTACTGGGCGTTCACATTGAAAATACGGCAAGGCATCCATCGGTTATCGGCGTGGCCGTAAATGTGGGCTGCTGGTCGCACCGCCGTGGGCACATAGTTTTTGATAAAGAACTGAATTATACGATTGATTCTCATACGGGGGTGAAAATCTAATGGCAAAAAAGATTTTAACAACGCCAATTAAAGCGGCAGACTTAGCCGATCTCAATGTAGGTGATATTGTATACTTGACTGGTTACCTTACAACTTGTCGTGACATAGCGCATCGCCGGCTTATTGAAGAAGGACGCAAGCTGCCGGTTGATCTTGATGGCGGCGCCATTATTCATGCCGGGCCGATTATTCGAGCTTTGAGCGATGATAAGTATGAATTGGTAAACGTCGGACCAACGACCAGTATGCGCATGGAAAAATTTGAAGAAGAATTTATTAAGGAAACCGGCGTCAAACTCATTGTCGGCAAAGGCGGTATGGGTGAAGGCACTATGAAAGGGTGCCGCGATTATAAGGCGCTCCACGCTGTCTTCCCGGCGGGCTGCGCTGTTGTAGCCGCGACCTGTGTAGAAAAAATCGTCGATGCCAACTGGAAAGACCTCGGAATGCCGGAAACTCTCTGGACATGCAAAGTCAATGAATTCGGTCCGCTCATTATTTCCATTGATACGCATGGCCGCAATCTTTTTGAAGAAAACAAAGTGAAATTCAATGAAAAAAAGGAAGCGGCGATTGCTGAGATTTGCAAACATGTAAGTTTTATCAAATAGCGGGAACTGGTGTTATTACATTGCTTTAAACAGGGGGCAGGGATTGCAGCTTGCAGGATATACGTACGTTTATCCTGCAGCACAATCCCTGCCCCTATTGCATTGTATGTACCGTTCCCCTGTCTTATTTGCCGCTCTTTTTACCCATACCTATAAACATCAAAAAAGCTTCTGCCAGTTTCGGATCAAATTGAGAACCTATTTGGGACTCAATTTCACCCAGCGCCGCTTTCTTATTCATTGTCCTCTTGTAAGGGCGATCATGCGTCATACTGTCATAGCTGTCGACAAGGGAAAAAATCCGGGCCAATAAAGGAATCTTATCCCCTTTCAGGCCAAAGGGATAGCCCATGCCGTCCCAGTGTTCATGCAGTGCCAAAATGATGTCGGCAACCAACGGTTCTCCGATTGATTGAGCCATTCGATAGCCTGTTTCACTATGATTTTTCATAACACTCCACTCCTGCGGCGTCAACGGGCCTTGTTTCCCCAATATCTCAACCGGAATGGTTACCTTGCCAATATCGTGAAGCACACTCAGCCGAGTGATTAATTTTATGTCAATAGCTGCCTTTTCAATATCGAGAAACTCAATAAATTCAGTCGCCAATTGTAGTACTCTAGCGTTATGGCCCTCGTTCACAAAGCAGCGGCTAATCAGCATGTTTTCCATGTTAGCGACGATGCTACGACGAAAATTCTTGCTTTTTATCAGTTTATCGTTGTACATTCTGTGCTCGGCTATACTTAACAATTCAGTAAGATGAAGGTTTCCTGAAACTGTGGTCGCCGCACCCAGTGCCGAGCTTAAAGCAATAACACAATCCCGGTTTGCGTCACAAGCTCTTCTAATGCGCTCACAAACCGTACTGCAGGCTGACTCATCCGTACTGGGCATGATAATGACAAACTCATCGCCGCCCCAGCGGGCGATAACGTCTGTCTGCCGGCAAGATTTCTTCAACACATTTGCCATCGCCGTCAAAAGTAAATCTCCCTGCCGGTGCCCAAAAACATCATTGACCAGTTTAAGCCCATTCATATCCGCCATGACGACACTCAGCGGCACGGCTTTTCCTCTTGCCAATTCCGCCAGCAAGACACTTTCAACATAAGCGCGATTATTTAACATTGTTAGCTTGTCATGATAACTGAGAAACCGTATTCTTTCTTCCGCCTTAAGTTTTTCAGTTATATCTGTCAGCATCATCATTACCAAAAAGCACTCGTCAGAATCGTCCGGCTGCGGCAAAAGTTTGCATTCAACCCGAATGCTTTTGCCGCTTATTTGAAAAGCCGCCGGAACCCGTTGCAATTCTGTTTGCCCAGACACAAAATCGGCTAGAAAAACTCGTTTCAAAATGGCCTGCAGTTGTCGCTGCAAGGTGTTATTATCCTGGCTGAGCAGGGAAATAATCAAGTTGCCGGCAATTTTTTTGCCAAAAATTCTGATACACTCCGCACTGTACTGCTGGTCAACCTTTAAATCCCGTCCAAACGTCAAAAATCCTTGATTTGCATTATCTAATAAATTTTGCAATTCATTTTGCCGGCGCTGCAAAATTTGCTCTTGGCGATCGCTAATGCGAAATATCTTAGTGGTTGTTCTAAATAATTTTTGGTAATCACGGGCCAGCCGCTTATAACAGGGCAGCAGATCGTTGCCATAATAGCGCTGACTGGCAAGATTAGACGCAGCGAATCGCAGTACTTCTTTCTCCTCTTCAAATAATTCTTCATTTTTTTTAGACATGAGTAAGCACCTTTCTGCTAATGCAAAGAGAAACCCAGTAAGGTAATATCATCGCGCTGGGGCTCATTGCCCATATACTGATGTAAAATGTCGCCAAAGGCCGCTGCTTGTTGACCCATGTCTTTCGTCTTTTGAGCAAGAATGACTTGAAGCAGTCTTTTCCGGCCAAAAGGATAATCTTTGTCGCCGCCATTCTGATCAATATATCCGTCTGTTGTCAAATAAAAGCAGTCACCTGCTTGGATTTCCCATTCGTAGTTGGTAAACGCCAAGTCGTTCCTGGAGCTTCGATATCCGATGCTCCATTTATCACCTTGGATCATTTCCACATTATTTTTTCGATGAATATACAGGGACATTTTTGCCCCGGCAAATAGCACTCGCTTATTACGTTCAATGCGGCAAATACCAATATCCAATCCATCGTCAGTGATCTGCCCGTGGTCGTTCCGATGCAGAGTTTCCTTCATTCTTCGATTGAGTTCGGTCAAAATATCGGCCGGTTCGCTATGATTGTGATCAACAATCTGATTAAGAATTGCATTTACCGTCATTGTCATTAGCGCGCCTGGGACTCCATGTCCGGTACAGTCAATCAAAGCAACGAGACTTCGTTCATCATCAATACGGCGTATCCAGTAAAAGTCCCCGCCCACTACATCCCGTGGCTTCCAAAGAATAAAGTAGTTGCCAAGTACAGCCCCGATCTCTTCCTCTTTTGCCAGGATGGCTTCCTGAATTCTTTTTGCGTACTCAATGCTGTCTACAATCTTTTGATTTTTTTCTGCCAGTTCACGCGTTCGTTCCGTTACCTGTTTTTCCATTTCCCGCGTAAGCAGCAGGGCGCGTTTCAAGGGATCGGCAATACGGCGGGAAACCACGTAAAAAATAAAGATCATCAAAACCAGCGCGATAATGCTGGAGATGATTGTATACAACTTAATATTGCTGAGAATTGCAATGCTCTCGCTGCGGGGAATTTGAGCCACTAGTTTCCAGTTCGTTGATTTCATCACCTTATAGGCTAAATCAATTGTTTCCCCGTTGTCATTTACGTATTCACTAATTTGGGGTGAAACTGTCCCGGCCTGACGATCTTCAATAACCCGAACAGCTACCTGTGTCGGAACAAGCTCCGTGAGATATCGTCCGTTATCATTTAAATTGTCAGACAAATTAATTTCCCCATTGTCATCGACCAGCCACAATCTGCTATTCGGTCCAAACTTATATCTTTGGAATTCCTGGGCGATGTCTTTCAGACTCAATCCCACCCCGGTTACCCCTACAGGACGCTTCCTATCGCCCATCAGAGCATTGAGAAAGACATATGTATCCTGCCGTCCACTATTGTAATCAAGGTTTAGCTCGACACTCTTACCCGATGCGAGCATATCATAGAACCATTTCGCATTCGGATCGGTCCTGGACATAACCTGCAGCATCTTTGAATCTTCGGCCCAATAATGATTGGTAATGGCACTGACAATAAAAGTATTGGCATAATCATAATTCTTGGCAATATTATTAATTTTTGTTTTGGAGTATTTACCCAATTTTTCATCCTGTTCGGCACCGGTAACCCAGTCATTAATGGCAGGATCTGCAGCCAAAATTAAAGCTGTTTCTTGTGCACGGGCAATACGGCCGTCAATTTTGGCCGATATTGATTCGATAATATAAACGATATCGCGAGATTTCAGCTTATCAACAACGGCATTGCGAGTAATGAAATAACTCATACCGCCGGTAATCATCACCGCCAGAACGATGGTCAGGCAAGCTAATACAACGACCTTGATTGTGCCGCTATCGTAAATAACGCTTTGCCGTGCCGGACGGGCGTCATCTGCTTCCCGGCCGCCGCTAGCCTGATTCATTTCTCTTCCTCCACCGGCAGCAGTTCAAAGGGCATTGTCAGATCCTCTTTAAATTCTTCCGCACATTCCTTCGCCGTCTCATTTTCCACATCATAATACCACCGTACAGCGATTTTTTGCCCGTTTTGATGTGCTTCTTCCAGCCTTTCTAAGATCATCATCACGCACTTCGAACTGCTTGTATTAATATAAGGCATGTTGATATGTATTTCCAACGATGCCCCCTCTTCACTATCGGTCAAATAATCATTGAGCCAGGAAAAAACCGGTTCATAAAATTTAAAAGCATTTTCCGGATATGACTGACCTTCAATTCGCAGCCTTTGTTTTTGTCGGTCAAATTGAACCTCCGGTGTCGACTTCGTCTTCATAAAATACAATTCCTGCACGTTAATCCCCCTAAACATTAACCTTTAACGTAAAAAATAATAGACTGTCATCCAGTTTTTCCACTGAATAATGCAGCGGCCGGGTTGCTCTTCGCGCCATATTGATTAGCCCCAACCCTGCGCCGAGACTGCCGGGTGGGAGTTCTTTTTTCATCTGTTCCTTGAAAAGTTTTTTCAAACCAGCTTTATCCAAGCGTGATATTTCATCTAATTTTGCAGTAAGAGCGCTCACATCATTATTCTCGATGATATTACCTGCACACACAAAATATCCGTCCGGCGTTTTGCCAATGGTAATAATACCAGAATTCGCGATCCTATCCCCATGCGGTGATCCTCGCTTAAGCACACCATAATTTTTAATATTTTGTGTCTGTTCGATAAACACCGAAAACACATTGTATGTCTCGTTCTGGGATATTGCTTCCGTCTCTAGATATTTTTTAACCGCGTCACCTAACTCTTCAATAATTTCCTGTGTAAACCGACCTGCAAAATTGATTAATACTCCATAGTCCTGCAAAATTCTTTGCAGCTTCAGCAAATCAAATTCCATATAAGCACACTCCCTGGTTCCCAGCTGAAATTTGTATATTAGTTGTAAGTTTCGCTATCTTTGTCCCAAATCCTGTATCAAATGAGACTTTCTTCAGGTGAAGTTTGAACTTTATCGGAAGCAGTCGAATTATGGGATTCTCACCATCGTGTATCTGGAGTTTCTAACAATCCTTTTAAAGCCCCTCGAAAAAAGTCAACCCTTGTCCTAAAAGTTACAGTGTACTATTTTTCCCGCTATTGGCAGATTGATTGCCCGGGCAGTTTAGTGCAAAAAAGTAAAAGAAGCAAAAAGTACGTCCCCTTTGCTTCCGTCCCCTTTGCTTCCGAAGATCAAAAAGAAAAAGGAGCTTTCCTTATTTTTTAAAAATTCGTGTCTTAACAAAAGGGGGTACTACACCTTGACGAGAAATAGTTTATATGCTAAACTTTATTTATGGATAGTCAGACAAAAAAATTATTACAACTACATACCGATACTTCTGATAAGGGAAGCGAAAAGATTGGTCGTTTAATCGTTCAGTTACAGCGCTTGGAACGTAATCCTCGCAATTTTGGACAAGCCGGTCCTTTAACTCCCAGCGAAATCCACACCGTTGATGCTATTGGCTGTGAAGAAGGCATTCTTATGAGTGAATTGGCTGATCGCTTGGGTGTGACAAAAGGGGCGGTGACACAGATTGTTAAGCGCCTGGAGCATAAAGATATTGTTAGACGTTCGCCCCATCCCAATGATTCACGCAGCGTCATAGTATCACTTAGCGAAAAGGGGAAAAGTGCTTTTCAAGCCCACGGGGAAGTGCATTTCGATTTTTACAAGCAATTAAAAGCTCAATTAGGCCAGAAAGAAATAGAAATATTCGAAATAGCCCTGGAAAAGCTAAATCGGATCTTGCAATCGCAAAAACACTAGGTAATTTTTTGGCTATTTAGTTTATGATATAAACTAAATAGCCCTTGATCCTTCTGGAATCAGCGATGAAACAGTGTTACTTTATCCCAGGTAAATAATATTGAGAGGTGGATTATTGTGAAGATTAAAGCAACTGTACTTTGCGAAAACAGTGTATTCAGCAATATGGGAGCCATTGCCGAGCATGGCTGGTCCATATTCTTGGAAACAGACAGGGGTAATTTTCTTTTCGACACCGGACAAGGGCTGGCCTTGATTAACAACGCCCGGGTATTAAAAAAAGATATTTCCACTAGTAAGGGTATTATTATTAGTCATCATCATGTTGATCACACCGGAGGGCTTTTGAGTGCCCTGACAGCCACCGGCCCGATTGATGTGTACTCCCACCCTCATTTATTTAAAGAAAGTTTCCTCACCCGCGGGCCTAAAGCAAAATACATCGGTATTCCCTTTGCCAAGATTGCGTTAGAATCTCACGGGGCTAACTTTGTCTATAACACGGAATTTAGAGAGATAATCCCTGGTATGTACCTTACAGGGGAAGTTCCCCGCCGGAATGATTTTGAAATAGGAGATCTTGACCAAGTTGTTATATCTGGAAACAAATATATAAAAGACCAAATATTAGATGACCAGTCGCTTATCGTGGAAACGGAGAAGGGATTGTTTATTGTCTTAGGTTGTTCTCATTCCGGTATAATCAACATCTTGAATTATGCCCGAGAAAAAACGGGTGAAAAACGTATCTACGGGGTAGTGGGAGGAACTCATTTAGGCCCGGTTGGCCAAGCGCAAAGAAACAAGAGTATTGAAGCATTGAAAGAATTTAATATAGAAAGGCTTGGCGTTTCGCATTGCACAGGTCTGCCTGCATCTTTACGGCTAGCTCAGGAATTTCAAGAGAGGTTCTTCTTCTGCAATGTAGGGACCGTAGTGGAAGCATGAAGCGCCGGGCTTTGGCGGCAATACATAGTTCTGACAGGTCTCTAAGTTTCGCAACAGATACTTTTTTACCATAGTTTAGCTAATGAGCAATGGGCGTTTTACTAAAGACCGCTTTATTTTGAGAAACGAGAAGGGGTGAACTTCCAATATGGGTAAAAATACTCACATGGACAGTATTGGTGATGTGCCAATTATACTCAGGCGCGAAATCGAGGCATTGATAGTAGCGCCGTTTCTTCAGGCGTTTGCTGCGGAACTTGGTAATGCTAAAACCACCGAAATTGCCACTAAAGTCATCGCGGAACTGGCCAGTAAGGCGGGCAAAGATATGGCTAAAGTTTGTGGTGGAAACACCCTGGCCCTTTTCCATAAAACATTGCCCCTTTTTAGTCAGGGAGGTGCTTTAGAAATGGAAACCAAAGAAAGATCGGACACGTGTCTGAAGTTTAATATAACCTGGTGCGCTTATGCCGAAATGTACAGGGAAAATGGCCTGTCCGATATTGGTAGCTTGCTTTCGTGTCAACGGGATGTCCATCTGTTTAAAGGCTATAATCCTGATTTCGCTTTCACCAGAACTCAAACTATTATGGAAGGAGGCAGTTATTGTGATTTCTGCCTCAAGCTGAACCAGGAGGAACCCTAGAACAACAATAATAGATACTTCCGAAGAAAATGTTAAAATTTATAAATGATATTGACTGCTGGGCAAAAACTTGTAACGATTTAAAACGTCTTCTATTCAAATTATTGATTTAAAAACCATTATTGATCTCTTCTGCCTCCACCAAATGAGCTTTACCCACGTGTTGATATGATCCGCTGCTTTTTTCAGTTGTTTCCAGCATGCTGTTGCTCAGCCGTTATATGCATAAAATTAAAACCGCCTACCCTTAACGTAGACGGCCTGGTGATAAATTAATCTTCTGGCGGAAGATTTAGCACGCACTGCAGTAAATAATATAATGCAGTAACGCTGGCGGCAATTATGAAATATAGCAAATATTGCATCCTTATCCCTCCCTTTTTTTCGGTAACATGGCCTATTATTGCATTTTCTTGTGACAAATATGCAGCAATAAAACTCTGGCAATAACTAAGCCAACCCTCAATCTCTAGGCTTAAACTTTCTATCTCAATGACTTGCGCACCCGTTAGCTATAGAGTATCATATTGTTCCTGGGTTTATAGTCTCAATTATTATAGGAAAAAAGTTCTAAATAAAAACCCCCACCAACAAATGCTCGGCGGAGTTTTGAAATAAAATCCTTGCTGTTTAGATTTATCTCCTTCCTCCACCTCTTCCCTCCAAAATAAAGGCCCCCGGAAACTTGTCCGAAAAAGTTTTTTATCCTCGTTATTTCTAAATTTATACAAGCGCGCATATATTTTGGTAGGGCAGAGCTGCCATCTCTGCCCTAAAACTGAATACGGGAGGTGGCCGTGATGCGTCTTGAGACGAAACTGTTTAAGCTTACCGTCTCAGACGGAATATTATTAATAATATTGCGCATCATCACTGAGCTTTTAAGCTAACCACCAGTATTCTATTTTTGAGCGTCCTTATTTGTGCCGGGACGCTCAATGCTTATTTTTATGCTGCTAATTTTTCGATTAGAACTTTCGTGCGTTCATTTTTCCAGCGGCATCATCGTGCCACGCCGCTCCCATAAATGTAGACGCGCTGAGCATGCAGCAAGGTGTCCCCCTCAGCCAAACACGCCCCCGCCCCGCGGCCTTCCCGCCGCCGGAGCCATAGCTGCTGTCCGTGGAAAATACATCTTCAGAATTCAGAAACAGATCTTAATCCAAAGAGCAGGAGCAAAAGAATCATGTACCCTGCCTGACTGTCGCATTGTTCCAGCCTGCTCTGCAAATAATTTCCGCACAAGCCGCGGCATCACTGCCGGCATCATGATGCTGGAGCCCAATCTTTAAATAATCAGCCACTGTCGATAATTTGTGATTTTTTAATCCGGGCCAAGTTCTTCTTGCGACCTGCAGCGAATCAATCACATAAAATTTTGGAACAGGCAGCTGATAGGTTTTAAGTATAGCCATTAAAACGCCAATATCAAAGCCGGCATTATGGGCAGCAACAATTTTATGCTCAACATACGGTTGAAATTCCGGCCATAGCTCGCCAAAAGTCGGTGCATCCCGAACTGTTTCATAGGTTATGCCATGAAGATAAGAAAAAGTAAAGTAATCCGTCGGCGGTTTGATCAACCAGGATTTTTTCATAATCGTCCTCCCGGCATCAATTACGGCAATTCCCAATTGGCAGGCACTGTTTCTGTGTCCATTGGCCGTTTCAAAATCAATTGCAGTAAAGTTTTGCTGCTGCAATTCATGCTTGATAGCGACAGGAATACTCTTATTGAGCATAAGCATCCTTTCCTTTCTTCTCTCTACATTATTTTTTATTTTACACTATTCCCCCTGTCCGGGTCTATCTTTGCCTTTTTCATTCTTGAATTCCGTAAAAATGTCCCTGCCCTAAGCAGCAAAAAGACGGTTTGCAATGACAAAACCGTCTTTTTGCTGCTTAAGGATATTCCTTAAAAATTACTAGGTAGTACCTTTCCCGGAACCCGGTTTATTCTTCGTTCCCCACTGGGACATGAGCTGCAAGATAGGAATTAGCGTTTCTCCTTTTTCGGCTAATGAGTATTCGACTTTGGGTGGAATTTGATGATATGCTTCACGCTGAATTAATTCTTCGAATTCCAATTCTTTAAGCTGCTGGCTTAGCATTTTATGCGTAATAGCGGGTATACTCTTTTTAATCTCGCCATAACGCTGCACCCCGTTTTGAAATAGTTTAAATAATATAAGCCAGTTCCATTTGCCGCCAACCACAGACAGTGTATAGGCAATTGAGCAGTTGCATTCGTCCGGTGACCATTTTCTCATTTATACTCTCCTTTTGTATAGTATCTATCATAAAAGTGCATACTTTCTTTTTCGAGAAAATCATATACAATTAAAGGAGAAAAAGCAAGTAAGGGAGGATGCAAAATGGAAAATAAAATTGTCTATTTTGAAAGTCTTACGCCGGAGAATACTTTGGCTACCTTTAAATTGGCGAAAGAACGAGTGAAGGCGTTGGGAATCAAAAAAGTGGTGTTAGCCTCGACTACAGGAACAACTGCCCGAAAAGCTATCGAGTACTTTAAGGATACGGATGTTCAATTAGTCGTAGTGCCCCATCAGTTCGGCTTTCACAACCGGAAAGACCACTTATTCCCGCAGGAGCTAGTGGAAGAGTTGAGGAACTCCGGCCACGCGGTGCATTTCGGCACGATGCTCTTCCATACGGATCAATTGTATGGCTCGAACGTTCCCACTCTAATGGCAAATTTATTGCGCTGCTTCTGTCAGGGAATCAAGGTATGTTTTGAAATCGTCCTGATGACGACAGATGCCGGTTATTTAACCCGCGGTGAAAAAGTAATCGCTATTGCCGGTACAGTAAAAGGCGCAGATACCGCTTTGGTCATGCAGGCCGGTACTTCCCAGCATATTATGAATGTTCGGGTGAACGAAATACTCTGCAAGCCTCTCAACCCCATACGAAACGAAGAATTAAAGGAAAAACTGGGAATAGCCGATACGGATGAACTGAGAGCAAGGTTATCCCAGGAAGAAATCAAACTGTGATCTTGTGAGCAAAACTAAAGCATCGGCAGTTCAGGCGGAAAGTCTGCCCCACCTGAATCAACGCCGCCTATAAAGGCGGGAGTCTTAACTCATTGACTAAAATCAATCATCTCACAAAACGATGTCTGAACATAAAAGTAGAAAAAAACAACAACGCCGCAATAAGAACAATCGTCGCTCCCGTTACCGTATTCCAGTAATACGAAAGCATTAATCCTGCCACTCCGGAGAAAACGGCAAAGGAAACGGCAGCAAGATGATACTGCCTTACATTATTTGTTATGTTGCGCGCGGCGGCTGCCGGCAGAACCAGCAGGGAATTGATAATCAAAATACCTACCCACTGGATACTGACGGCCACAACGACCGCCAGCGCTGCTGAAAATAATATTTCAACCAGCAGCGTGTTTACACCTCTGCTGGCTGCTAAAGCTGGATTTATGCTGATGATAAGCATTTTATTAAAAATAACCAGCCACAACAATAGAATGCCAAGCAGCACACAAAAAAGCATGATAATCTCCACCGCCGTTATACTTAACAAGTCACCGATAAGATAAGATGAAAACTTTGTAAAACTGCCGCCGCGGGACATAATCATTAAGCCCACGGCAATAGCCGTAGACGAAAATACGCCTATTACAGTATCGGTGGAAACCCCGCTTTTATTCTTAATGACAGTAATAAGCAGCGCAAAAAGCAGGGAAAATGCAACGAGTGCCGTAAGGGGCTTAATTCCCCCCAGCAGAGCTCCGATTGCTATACCAGTAAATGCCCCGTGTCCAAGAGAATCCGAAAAAAATGCCATCCGATTGCTAACGACCATAGTGCCCAGCAGACCAAACAGAGGCGTAACCAACAATACCGCCAAAAGTGCATTTTTCATAAAAGTATGCCCCATCCAGGGAAAAGGAAGCATGACACTAACCACCCCATACCACCAATCTAGCATGAATATTCCTCCTCTTTCCTGCCGGGAGAAAGTTTCCCCTGATTATAATGCCTCAGCAGCACCCCGAACACATTCTGCGCCCGGTCATCGTTAAACACGTCCTCCGGTGTACCATTACAGATTACAGTACCGTCCAAAAGGATCACGCGGTCGGCGTATTTTGCAACCAAGTTAAGATCGTGAGATACCAGGATAATCGACAGATCATGGTTTTCTCTGAGATCGGAAACGAGATGATAAAACAGATCCAATCCATTCTGGTCGATTCCCGAAACAGGTTCATCCAAAAGCAATAAATCCGGTATGGGATCAAGAGCCAGGGCCAGCAGTACTCTTTGCAATTCGCCCCCCGACAGTGCGCCGAGTCTTCTGTCAATCAGATGCTCGGCTTTTACTCTGATAAGGTCCTGAATAACTCGCTTCCTGACGCCCTTAGAACGGATCAGCCAACAAGGGATTTTTGTCAAAAAGGCGGTGAAAAAATCAAGCACACTGGTCGGTGTACTGAGATCAAAATTTAGAGATTGGGGAACATAGCCGATTAAAGGATGTCCGCTGCGAACACCCTTGGCATCAAAATAACGCAAAACGCCTGAATGCTTCACCTCGCCGAGAATCGCCTTTAAGAGCGTGCTCTTGCCGGCACCATTAGCCCCTATCAGGGCGGTAAGCTCACCACAGTGAATATGAAGATTTACGTTCTGAAAGACCCTGGTGTTGCCGAAAGCAACACCAAAGTTCTCCAGTTTTGTACAACAGAACCGGCTGCATTTACTTTCACCGCCGGAACACTGATGATGCTGATTTCCGATCATTGCAATGCCTCTTGTAACGTTTTCAAATTTTTCCCCATTACAGTGATGTAATCGTCATAAGCGTCCGACTTCGCTTCACCAGTCACTGCCGGATCCAGCGTATAAACTTTTGCTCCCGTTTCCCGGGCAATCGTCTGGGCGGCCTTTGCCGGATATTGCGGTTCGGCAAACAGCGCTTTAATCTGGGATTCTTTTATCTTTTCAATCGTTTCCTCTAATTCCGCCGGCGACGGTTCTGTTCCCGGTTCCCGCTCAATAACCGAAACAATATTCAAGTTAAATTCTTTGGCAAAGTAAGGAAAAGCCTCGTGAAATGTTATAATGTCCCTGTGTGCAGCGCTGTCCAGCGATTTATGCATGGTATCCCGCAAAGCTTCAAGTTTGTTCACATATTCTTCCCCATTGCTTTTATACTTTGCCGCATTTTGCGGATCTGCTGCCGCAAGCTGTTCGGCAATGTTTCGGACCTGGAGGATCGCATTCGATACACTAACCCACACATGGGGGTTCTCTTCCCCGTCTTCGTTCTTTAACAGTTCGATATTTTTACTGGCATCAATAATGGTGAGCTTCGGCTGCTGCTGTATCACTTTATCCAAAAAAGCTTCCATGCCTGCACCATTAATAACAAAAGCGTTCGCCTTTTCAAGGGTTTTTAAATCCTCCGGCGTCAACTGATAATCGTGCAAACAACCTGTCTGGGGTTTTGTCATGTTGATCACCTCAACCCCCGGAACACCTTTCGTAACGTTAAGGGTAGAAATATACATCGGATAAAATGATGTTACGATAGTGAAATTCTTTGCCGCCGCTGTCCCATTTAAACCTGCTTGGCTGCTGTTATTTTGTCCGCAGCCGCTCAAAGCAACAGCACTAATGATCAATATTGATATGAGTTTACATACTTTTGACAACCTGCATGACCTCCCTTTTAGAATTATTCATTCACCTGAAATCCAAATAAAAATTTTTATTTAGGCCACGACCTCCTTTACCTGTCGATAATACGGTATTCCTATTTAATATGATTATCAAATAGGAATATTCTTATTTATATAGTATGCATCCCATTTTTCCCCTGGTCAAGCAGCCTTTTTATCCATAAGCCGCCTTAGATAGGCGAAAAAGCCAATCAACCCTCCTTTGCCGGTTTATTCATAGGGTTATTTTTCAACCCTTCCCCGCCACTCAAGCATGCCAAAGGGGCATTCTTGACAATGTGTAAGTAGTAAGCTATAATAATCTACGTTATATGCCGGTATAGCTCAGCTGGTAGAGCATCTCATTCGTAATGAGAGGGTCGTAGGTTCGAATCCTATTATCGGCTCCAATGAAATTAAGCCTTCGCAGGTTGTGCGGGGGCTTTTATTATGTTAAATTGGGCTTTATTTGGGCTTTATTTGTTTTCAAACATCCCTATAAATACTGAGCAAAAAAGGACAGGCTATTATGCCTATCCTTTTTTTGTTTCGCTCTTTTCCCGGTGTTGCGTCAGAAACGTATCCATACTATCAGCAATTTGCTGATCAACGCTCTGTAATGAATGACTGTAAATATTTGCTGTTGTTCGAATATCGGTATGTCCCAGCCGGGTACTGACATTTTTTAGAGGCACTCCCTGGGCAATCAAGAGACTGGCAGATGTGTGCCGCAGGCCCTTGAATGGAACATGGGGCAGATTGTGGCGCTTTAGGAATTTAGAAAACCACTGGGAGGGAGTCTGGGTATACATGGGCTTTCCATTCCATTGCGTGAACAACCGGTCATGATCTTGCCATTTGTCACCGAGTTCCAAACGAACTGCGTTTTGTTGCGATTTATACTCTTTAAGTAATACAACAATGCTAGTCGGTAAGGTAATCCTCCGACACGATGAATCATTTATCCGCAGACCCGTATCCACCGATCTAACGCTTTGGTTTATGCTGGTTTTGTAAGCAACATAAATTAGCAGTTAATAAGTCCAAAACATATCTTGTATTTCCTTAGGATCACTTGTTTTAGTCAAGGCTAACATGAGTAAAATCCTGGCTTTTTGCGGACTAAGATTATCGGCTGCTACAAAACGAGAAAATGCGTCATTTTGCGTAACAACTCCGTTACCCGTTCGGGTACTGCGAACAACTACAACGCCTTGGTTTTGTATTTTTCGAAATGTATTTTTCATGGCTTGCGACATATTCCCGTTACCAAGTCCTGCATAAACAATTCCTTTAACACCTAATGATGCGGCTGCTTTGGCTAACATACCGGTATCGTTGACATAACCATAAATAATATCAACTGCGGACAATTCTTTAATCCCGGAAATATCAAAATCGCTCATGTAAGTGTGCTTGCGAGTCGACATGCGGTAAAAATAAGGATGTCCGTCAATAATGTAACCCAAACATCCGAGTTCTGGAGCCTTAAAGGTATCTTGCAACGCCGTGTTGCTTTTGGTTACTTCCCGGCTGCTGTTAATTGTATCGTTAAGTGAGACAAGTATTCCTTTTCCCCACGCCGTAGTATTTACAGCCAAAACGATTGCATTATACAAATTCATAGGCCCATCAGGACTAATAGCCGTTGATGGTCGCATGGCTCCGACGAGCACTACCGGTTTCTGACTTTCACTACTAAATTCAAGAAATACGCAGTCTCTTCCAGGGTATCCGTTCCATGAGTTACCACAATTCCATCTAAGTCCGGCTGCTTTAATAGAGTATTAATACGCTCAGCCAAGTGAAACCAGATTTTACAATTCATATCGGCACTGTCAATCTGGTTAATCTGTTCAGTGGTAATGTTGGCGATCTTTTTTATCGGTTCGATGGCCTTTACTATCTCATCAATAGGTACTATACCGGCATGATAACCTACAATATCGGTAGGGTCATATGATACTCCAGCGATGGTTCCTCCAGTTGCAAGTATCACTATATTTTTCATATATTCAATCCTTCTATAATATTTTTTATTCATTTATATACGTTTTACTTTACATCTACGTATATAAATACTTTAAAATGAAGTGGTGCCTTGAAGTGTTGGGCTAATGTTTTGAAAGCCATCCGCCTAGTGTCGAACATGTATTTAACAAACTTTATAAAAAAGACTTTAAGCTAATCTACTCGTGCGAGTCTGTGTGTTCCTATAGCAAACAGATAGTCAACAAACAACTTGCAGAACGAATGAAAAGCTTTTCGAATGGCCAAACTGTTTTCTTTAAGACCACCGCTAATAAATTATTATAAACTGAAACAAGCATATAATTGTGAAATAAAAAAATCAGTAATTTATTAGTATATTAGCAAAATGGTAGCGACTATACATGCAATAATAACTCCCGGTAAATTTCGCTTTGTGAAATCCATTGTATTTGTTCCGGTAAAACTAGCACAAACAATGGCAGCTGCGGAAATAGGTGGCACTGCTCGTCCAAGACAACCTGTTAAATTAGTCAGACTTCCCATACTCATAGGATCAATACCAAATTGCGCTGCATAAATTGTTACAGATTGGTTGAAGGCAAATACAACAGCATTGCTTGATCCTGTTATGATTGAGAATAACAGGGGGCCCACTGAGGCAGTAATTTTAGCGATATCAGGGTTAGAAATCATATAATCTATCAACAGCTTAACCATGCCGAGAGTTTCCATTCCGCTTACAAATACCGAGGCACAAATGATAAGACCACAAACAGTACCGAAGGCTTCACCCATTCCGTGAAAAACGGTTTTGGTAATTTTACTGGGATTCTGCCTGGTAACAATAGCTGCTACGATAAACCCGATCAGCATCGTATGTGATATTTCCATTGGCTTAACGCCCGGAATAAAATGACCATGCGTTAAAAGGATCAGTGTGAGTGGAAATAACGGCAAAAATGCTTTTATCATACTTATCTGCATATCGGGTTGGTGCATTTCGTTAGTACTTCTCGATATATATCCTTTGTGTTCCTTGCGCAGATACGCACTCACTGTTAAAGATCCAGCCACTATTGCTAAAGCTGTCAGGACAGCGAACATATGGTTGTTTACGACTGCCACGGCGGAAACATTAGCAACTTTACCTACTATAGCATTTAAAGGACTCCCTGGATTTAACATACCTCCGTACGTTCCAGCTACTACAGCAGCCCCGGCAGTGGCCGGATGAACGCCTGCAGATATTAAAATTGGAATTAAAACGGAACCAACTGCAGCTGCCGTACCAGCTGCACTATCCATGGCAAGCATTACGAAAAATGAGATAAACGTAGTTGCCGGAATAAGAAACAATCCACTTTTTCCTAATTTCTTCGAAAACAGATTAACTAAATGTTTATCACATTCTGTCGCTTTCATAACTGTAGCAAAACCAATTACGGAAATGATTGTTTCAAATAACTGAACTTGCTTCATGGACTTGGAAAAGGCAAAAAAGTCCCTAAAGGATCTCCAAATATTGTATACATGGCCAAGCCACTCATAAAAAGAACCATGCGAGGTTCATGTCTTTTCATGAGTAAATATATCGCTATAATAAGAATAATTGAACCGCCTATAATCATACAATCTTCTCCCCTCGCTTTTTGATCAAACAGCGGCTATTTTTCGGCGTATTTATACAACAAAGCAATAATATGTTTTACCGCTTCAAAATAATCAGTAAGCACCAGGTTTTCATTAGGCGCATGATTTTTGGAACCCGGATATCCTGGTCCTAAGGCAATAATCGGCATATCCGTCCATTGGGTGAAAAATTCTCGCGGTCCTTTTCCCGGCATAGTGGGTCCAACAACAAAGGGCTTATCATAGACAATTTTTCCCGCCTCAAGAACTACATCTAAAAACGGAGTACTTGCCGGGGTTTTTGAAGGTTTACACTTGCTTAGAACATAAATTTCCACGTCTTCAAATCCACGCTTATCCAAGTGTGCTCTTAGCAAATTTACAATTTCATCAGGATCCTGATCTACGACTAAACGGAAATCTAATTTTGCCATAGCGTAACAAGGGAGAATAGTTTTCGAACCGTTGCCTGTATAACCGGAAGAAATGCCGCTAATGTTACAAGTTGGAGAATTAAACAGTCGTTTTGCATATTCGATTCCTTGCGCTTGTTTGATCAAGCTTCTAACATTCGCCCGGTTACGAACTTTTTCTGCTTCTTCAGCAAACGGAACCAATAAATCATATTCTTCTTTTGACAAATCCCGTACTGAGTCATAAAAACCATCGATTAAAATATTATCATTTAAATCTCTTAAGCTTGAAAGTGCCCCAACCAATCGCCATGCTGCACTGGGGATGACGGCAGCCATTTTAGAATGATAATCGTTGGCAGCTGCTTTTACGCGCAATTCGAGATAAAGAAGACCCTTGTTGCCCAAATAAGCTCCGGGTCTGCCCATTTCATCCTTGGCGCAGAATTCCCAAATGCAGGCATCTGCTTTTAACATTTCTTTATTTTCCAGAATAAATGGTTTTAAGTTGGGGCTGCCACTTTCTTCTTCAGAATCAATAATAAATTTCACATTGACCGGCAATTCGCCACTGCTTTGCAAAATTGTCTGGATAGCATGCAAGCGCGTAAACAGAGGACCTTTATTGTCGGCGATGCCTCTTCCGTACATTTTACCATCCCGGACTTCCGGTTCAAAAGGGGGACTAATCCATAAATCAAAAGGCTCTGGTGGCTGAGTATCATAATGGTTATAAAATAAGATCGTCTTATCCGACTTTCCTTTTATTTCTCCATAAACAACAGACGGGCCATTTCTCAAAGGGAATTTTCAGTTTTAATCCCGATCAAGTTCATTTTTTTTACTAAAAGGTCTGCCGTTTCTTCCAGTCCAATTTTTTGGGCTGAAATACTCGGCTGTCTCACAATATCAAATACATCTTGGATCATTTGTTCCTGCTGTTCATCAACCATTTGGAAAAGTTTTTTCATACTTTGAGCTTCCTCTCCCTAAAAATTTTTTGCGACTTTCTAATAAACTTTGTTAAGCCGCGTATTGTTTACTAAGATATATATGCAAAAAGCATGCCAGAACAAAAATCATTTGTTTTGGCATGCTTTGTTAAGCGTATTTTTCAATTTTGCGTTCAGAAATTATAGTATACGGTTATAATCCAATGTTTTATAGTGTCTTAACGTCTTTTGCATTTTTGAAATTCATTTTTCCATTTTTGCAATAGCATGGGACTAAATTACTTTATCTTTCGCCAAAGTGTAGTGCGGCTAATCCCCAGCTTTTGTGCAACTTTTTCATAGTCGTGTTCATACCGGGTTAATAATAGAGTAATATATTTATTTTCAAATGTATGGACAGCAGTCTTTAAAGCTCCTTCAGATTTTACTTTAATATTAACTTCTTCCTCGTAGGATGAAGGAACTCTCATAACTTTTTTCAGCATATTATCCCAATTTTCTTCAGGTGGTGAGTTAATTATTAGTAACGACAAACGTTCCACTATATTATATAGTTCTCGAATATTCCCCGGCCAGTCATAATGAATTAGCAGGAGTTTCAATTCCTTGGAATACTTTTCATTAATGTAAATCCCATGTTCTTTTAAAAAATATGCAGCGAGTACTATAATGTCTTGTTTTCGGTTTCTAAGCGGCGGCAACTCGATATTAAAAACATTTAAGCGATAATATAAATCTTTCCGAAATTCACCTTGTTCCACCTTTCTTGCAAGATTGACATTGGTAGCACTGATGATACGAATGTCAACCGGTATAATTTTATTTCCGCCTATTCTCATAATTTCTTTTTCCTGGAGAACACGTAACAATCTTGCCTGTAATGAGTTAGGCATTTCCCCAATTTCATCCAAAAAAATCGTCCCATTATGAGCAAGTTCAAACAACCCTGGTTTTCCATCTTTGCGTGCACCCGTAAAGGCTCCCCCTTCATATCCAAAAAGTTCACTCTCTAGCAGGGCCTCAGGTAAAGCAGCACAGTTAACAGCTACGAAAGGACCATTACCGCGTTTGCTTGCGTTGTGGATACTTTGTGCAAACAATTCCTTCCCTGTACCGGATTCGCCATGAATTATCACGGAAGAATCTGTGGTAGCGTACAGCTTAGCTAATTCTTTTAGTTCTTGTACATGAGGATCACTGCTTAGTATATGGTCAAACCTATTTTTAGCGATAAAGCCTTTTGTATGATTTTTATTGCGGATTAATTCTTCTAGTTGTTGAATTTTAGTAACATTTTCGAACGTCGTTACCACCCCAATACGGGTGCCATCCAATAGAACCGGAATGCGATTGCTGGCAATATGTACTCCGTTAATTTCCTGTAAATCGTTTAATTCCGGTTGACCGCTTTTAAATACTCTGTCTATTTTAATGTTAGGCAGGACAGTTTGTATGTCCTGGTCAATAACTTGATGCTGAGAAATTTTGAGAATTTTCTCTGCTGCAGGATTATATACCACCACGGTATTCTTTTCATCTGTAACAATAACGCCTTCAGCAAGGGAATCAAAGACAACTTTGATTCTTGCTGCTAAATTGCGTTCCTTACGTCGTACCCTAGCTAAATGAATTGCTTCATGAATGGAATGGCGTATAGCTTCATCACCGCAATATCTCAAAATTCCTTTTAGCCCATTTTTTATTGCAAAATCTACAACTTTCATACCAGCAATCACAAACTCTATATTACGACGCTTTATCTCTTCAATGATTTCTGATAAGTCTTGTTGCGATTCATATCGATATTCAAAAATTGTTATACCTACCATTTTTTGAATATCCTTAACACCATGCATTTTTTTATAAGTAATCAAAGCAATTTTAGCCGGAATATTTTCAATGGAATAGATTGTGTGCATGACATCGAATGAAGTATAAGGGATGGTTATTACAGGAATATCTACAACCTTCCTAATCTGTTCATCTGTACCTATAAGGGATAAAATTGTATCTGCAGTAGTTCCTAACTTTTCAGCCTCACTACCAGCTTCATCAAAGCCTGCAAATACAACACTGTAATTAATATCTTCCTGCTTGGCAATTCTCGAGAAGTTATTTATTAAATCAGGCCGATAGTAATAAGAACAATACTGATATGTTTTTTTAAAACAAGATTATCTAACAATTAAAAATCAACTCCTGATAAGTGATAAGGTAGCATGATTTAGATATATTAATTATATTACACTAAATTTGAATCTCAAATTTTATTATGAGCATTTTCCGTGCCAGGCTTTTTCCGTATAGGATTAGAAATTCGATCTATGCGGGCCTTTTCCGAAAATGAATTCACCTAGCTGCCACAGAGAAGTGTACTTCTAAATAGTTGCAGAATTATTGATTACTGGCTATTATTAGCTTAATAGATAAATAAATTAAGGCGGCTGTACTGGTTTCTAATAGAATGGCTAAACAACTTTTATATGAGAGGTTATGAGTCATGAAGAATTCAGAAATTCATGTGATTTATGGTTCCAATCCAGCTCAAATGGCGTATGATCTTCTGGAAAAAATAGAACTCGCTAAGGAACTAAATCCCGGCATGAGTGTTGGGATTAAACCGAATCTTGTCGTGGCGAAGAAGGCTAGTGAAGGTGCTACAACAACTCCTGAAATAGTGGAAAGTGTGATCCGTTATTTACAGGATCATAAGATTCATAATATTGCTATTATGGAAAGCTCCTGGGTAGGCGATAATACGAAACGCGCCTTTAAGGTCTGTGGTTATGAGAAACTTTCCGAAAAATATAACGTGCCGCTTTATGATTTAAAAGATGATGATGTTGTTGTCAAACAAGTAGCGGGGCTTTCCATTAAAGTGTGCAAAAGACCGCTTGCAGTGGACTTTTTGATTAATATTCCCGTATTGAAAGCGCATTGCCAAACGTTAATGACTTGTTCCCTAAAAAATATGAAGGGTTGTATTCCCGATAGCGAGAAACGGCATTTCCACAGTCTCGGATTGAATAAGCCAATTGGCTATCTAGGCAAAATTTTAAAAGCAGATTTGATCATTGTTGATTCGATTGCCGGTGACCTGACTTTTGAGGAGGGTGGTAATCCGGTTCAAATGGGCCGGATCATGGTAGGAAAAGACCCTGTACTTATGGATACTTATGGCGCTTCTTTATTGGGATACTCAAAAGAAGATATTGAGTATATTGAGATTGCCGAGCGGGCAGGCGTTGGTTCAGCAGACCTTCATGCCGCACAAATTGTTGAGTACGACATTGGATTAAAGAATGGCACACAATTTCGTCCTTCAAATAAGGTTAGGCGGCTCGCCCAAAAGGTTGTGGCCAAAGAAAGTTGCTCCGCATGTTATGGTACTTTGATTCATGCATTGCAAAGATTGGACGAAAAACAGCAATTGAAATTTTTACGCCAGCCTATTTATATCGGGCAGGGTTTTCGTGGACAAGTGATAGAGGGGCTTGGCATTGGTCAGTGTACGAAGCAGTGCAGCCATTTTGTTCCGGGGTGTCCGCCGACAGGAAAAAATATTGTTGATTTTTTGGAAAAACATCTTCATAAATAAATTTCCATAGTCTTAAGAAATTTATGCCACGATAGGAATATTAGATTTTTACCCCATTCCTTTTGTAATGAGAGGGCCGTAGGTTCGAATCCTATTATCGGCTCCAGTAAAATCAAGCCTTCGCAGGTTATGCGAGGGCTTTTATTATGTAATATTGTGTGCAGCTTAATGTGTCCTATCCATGAGACAATGCGCAGGTTGATACAATTTTTATAATTGATAGACGTCTTAAAAGC
>JBDKTO010000059.1 GCA_039680175.1 Veillonellales bacterium
TCTGACTCCCGCATGCGTTGGTTCGAGTCCAGCCGCCCCAGCCATTTTTTTGACTCACTAGCTCAACTGGCAGAGCAACTGACTCTTAATCAGTAGGTTCACGGTTCGATTCCGTGGTGGGTCACCAGTAAAACACAGGCACATCAAGGCTTTAAGCCGATGATGTGCTTTTTATTATGTAAATATGTGTCCAAAGTTGTGTCCATAACCGAACAAAAAATAAAAAATTCCAAGGCACTCGGACACATAACTAATATCTTCTCCACTGGTTAATAAAAGAACAAGGCCGGCAGCTACTCTGACCTTGTTCAGAAGCAAAGGAGAAGGTTAACACATCGTTAGTATGACCCGGAGTTCGGGATTTATGTAAGAGGGGTGTGCCTCAATTAAGGTCGTCACTTCGTAACAACTGATGAATAATTTCTGCTATCTCTTCGCTATCAAATGAATCTGCATCAGTTGAGATAATAATATTCCCGCACTTATGGCAATGAAGTTTTGATTCAGTTTCTTCAAATAGATTATCTGGAATTGGCAGTACAGTGTTACATTTAGGGCAAATGTATTCCATATATATCACCTCATCATAATGATTACTGGTAACTGGTTCGACATAAATCTGCAGTTTCCTAGGTTACGTTGTATCAGCCAAGATGCAACGCAATAGGTGGAAAAATATATGGGATTGGGGGATATGGCATTGAAGGCGTTCAGGGGGTGCGAGTGATGAAGGTGCTGGAGGGATCAAACGCGTTATTTAATTTTTAATTCTAATTCAGCCAGTTTCTTTTTTAGCTTACTAACTTCATCGGCTAGGTTTAGTTCCTTGGTTTTATTTTGATTTTCCTGTTGAGAAGCATCAATAAGTAAAATACAGCCAATGCCAACAATGAAATTTCCAAGTACATTCTCTTTGTCGTTGTCATTAAGAATGGCTATAAGTAAAAGACCAATTAAAGCTCCTAGTGCGGACATTATAAATCCATTTAAATTAAAAAAGCTCACGGCGATCACCTCTTCAGAAGTAATATATTCAATGTTTAATAATGTGAGATGATTGACTGAATGAAATTTGGTAAGAAGGGCGGAAAGTGCTCCTGGCGCAATTTGATAATGAAAAATTAAAAGGGACCACCAAAGTGGTCCCACAAGAAAAGGAGATTGTTTCCTGAATCATCGGAAACAACCCCATTATATCACACCTGAAATCATATGTGGTTTACATAAATTCGATATACAAAAAGTCAAAAATTCTGGAGGGGCAGACAGCCATGACACCAAGAGAATAAGTGTTTGGAGCAGCAGCTTAAAGTAGTGCAGAAATGATCATAGACTTACTTGACAACGCGGATGAATTCTCCCGCCGTGTTGATCAAATATAGAGTTAACCAACGAGATGTTTTATTCTCGACCAATCATTACATCAGTTGACTTAATTAAAGCATAGACACAAGTTCCAGGATGTAATCGTAGATCTTTTACTGAGGATGTTGTTATGACCGACGTAATTAAACCTCCCTCATATTCTATAACAACGCTAGATACAACATCTCCCAAATCAATACTTCGTACGATTCCGGGTATTTGATTTCTTCCACTAATTTTCATAATAATCCCTCGCTTTGTATTGATTTATTTTATATTATGTTAATGAATTTTAATGTGTGTTTGTTTAGACAAAAATAAGGCCACCGAAGAGGTTTATCCCTGCTTATCCCTGTAAGGTGCTTCCCATGTCCAAGGGAAGCAAAACAAAGAGCTAAAATTGGTGGATCATCATAATTAATAGTCACTATGCGCTGCTGCCATATGTGCAACTAATAGCATTAGAACCTTTGGGGAAGGCGTGAACGATATAGAAGTCATAACCATTCTGCAGCCGTGGGTGTCTGATAATGATAAACCCAGCCGGGTGAGCAACGGCTGGGCCTGCTGAGGAGGTTAGGTATGCAATTTGCTACCCAATTTAATATATTCAACGATGAGTTGTTATGTGAAATAGATTAAAGATAAATAGAGTTATTATGTTAAATTTTGGTTTGCTTAAGGCCATAGCGGTAAAATTTTTAAGCAAGGGACTTTTTAGCTGCCTTGCTTTTTTCTGTTTTCCTTTTAGAGAGTCTTCTGAACAAAGTTTTTATCTTATCGGGTTTCGGCTGTGTTGAGGAGATGAGCATATATGGCAGTAGTCGCGGTAGTGTATTTGCGTGATTTAATTTACTTGCGACGGTTCCAATGTCAGTGCCGGAGGTCATGAAGTAAGCAGCCATATGCCAGAAACTGCGGGGTATAACGGCTGGCAGGTTGCAACGATGTTGTGATGTAGGTCACATTCAACAGATGAATTTTTTGCTAGAATTATATCAAATAGTTTTAATAATGCTTATACATAAAAGGAGGAGAAAAAGATGTCAATGTTTTGTTACCAATGTCAAGAAACGGCTAAAGGTACTGGATGCACCGTACGCGGTGTATGTGGGAAAACGGCTGATGTTGCTAATCTTCAGGACTTGTTAATTTATACTCTTAAAGGAATTTCGGCATATGCACTGAAAGCTCGTCAGGCTGGAATTGCCACAACAGTTGCCGACAAGTTTATTATGGAAGGATTATTTGTCACTATTACTAATGCTAACTTTGATAAAGAACACTTTGTAGCTCTTATTAAGCAGGCATTGTCATTACGAGCAGAAGTCAAAACTGATTTGGAAAAAGCGGGCATAGCGGCAGAGGTTACTCATGACAGCGCTCTGTGGTTTGCTGATAATGCGGCAGATTTTGAAAAAAAGGCTGCTTTAGTTGGAATTTTGGCGACTGAAAACGAAGATGTCCGCTCATTGCGTGAATTGCTTATTTATGGTGTAAAAGGAATGGCTGCTTATGCTGAACACGCTTTTACATTAGGCTATAAGGACGATGTCATTTTTGCTTTTATGCAAAAAGCGCTAGTTGCTACTACCGACGATAAATTAAGTGCTGATGAATTGGTCGCTTTGGTGATGAAATGCGGCAAATATGGTGTTGACGTTATGGCTTTGCTTGATAAAGCCAATACCAGCACCTATGGCAACCCAGAGATTAGCAAAGTTAATATTGGGGTGAAAAATAATCCGGCTATCCTCATTAGCGGCCATGATCTGAAAGATCTGGAAGAACTGCTGGAACAAACTCAGGGGACTGGCGTTGATGTATATACACATGGCGAGATGCTGCCTGCTCATTATTACCCGGCCTTTAAGAAGTATGACAATTTTGTCGGTAATTATGGTAATGCCTGGTGGTTACAAGATAAAGAATTTGAAACCTTCAATGGACCAATCCTAATGACCACTAATTGCCTGGTGCCGCCGAAGGCCAGCTACAAAGACCGTGTGTATGTGACCGGTGTAGTAGGCTTTGAAGGGGTAAAACACATTGACGAGCGGGTAGCTGGCAAACCAAAAGATTTTTCATCCATCATTGCTTATGCTAAAAAATGCCCGCCACCTCAGGAAATAGAACGAGGGGAGATAGTAGGAGGGTTCGCTCACAACCAGGTAGCAGCTCTGGCTGATAAGGTGGTGGATGCTGTGAAGAACGGTGTCATCAAGCACTTTTTTGTTATGGCCGGCTGCGATGGCCGTATGAAGAGCAGAGATTACTATACTGAATTTGCAAAAATGCTGCCGAAGGATACTGTTATTCTGACTGCCGGGTGTGCCAAGTATCGTTATAACAAACTGCCGCTTGGGGATATCGGCGGTATTCCACGCGTGTTGGATGCCGGTCAATGTAACGACTCTTATTCGTTAGCCATTATTGCTTTGAAGCTTAAAGAGGTATTTGGCCTGGATGATGTAAATAAGCTGCCTATATCCTACAATATCGCCTGGTATGAGCAAAAAGCCGTCATTGTTCTTTTAGCTCTGCTATATCTTGGTGTGAAAAACATTCACCTTGGACCGACGCTACCAGGATTCCTTTCACCTAATGTAGTTAAGGTTCTCGTAGATTCATTTGGTATTGGCGGTATTAGTAATGTTGAAGCTGATATAAAAATGTTCATGGCATAATTTTGAAATTGATCTCGCCAATCAGGCGGCTGAAACCTATGCTTTGTAAAGCGGATCATTGGAGGAGAATGAGGGGCGTAGCTGTAAATTTGGATGTGGTACTGCTGGGAAAGGGAGATTCTGAATAGTATTATTCGGCAGTTGCATAATAGTATTAAATCGCATATTAAGGGGGATTATGTACAATATGCAAAATGCTATGTTTTGTTATCAGTGTGAGCAGACCGCAGGGGGAAAAGGCTGTGTAAAGATGGGCGTATGCGGTAAAACTCCTGAAGTTGCCGCACTGCAAGATGTTCTCATTCACTCGTTAAAAGGAATTGGCTACTATGGCTGGCAAGTTATAAAAGATGGTGGAAAGATTGACACTCCTACCTATAAGTTCGTTATGGATACTATGTTTTCTACTCTTACAAATGTAAATTTTGATCCAGAACGGTTTGTGCAGTACATACAGCAAGCCAATAAGATTAAGTCTCAACTTAAAGAGCAGCTGGGCGCTATGGCAAAGTCCGCCCCCCGGGAAGCAGAGTATATGGCTCCATCTACCAAGGAAGAAATGTTACGCGATGCTCCGCGGTTCGGCATTATGGCTGACGAAACAATGGATATGGATATCCGGTCATTGCAGCAAACGTTAATTTATGGCTTTAAAGGCATGGCTGCTTATGCCCATCACGCCTTAATACTCGGGAAAAAGGATGAAGAAGTGGGCAATTTTTTCTTCAAGGGGCTGGCCGCTGCATTAGATCAATCGTTGGGTGTCCCCGAATGGCTGGGTCTATGCATGGAGCTAGGCAAGACCAACTTAAAATGTATGGAAATGCTCGATGCTGCCAATACAGTGGCTTATGGCAATCCGGAACCGACAGAAATACTCATATCCAAAAAAGCCGGACCGTTCATCGTCATCTCCGGGCATGACATGAAAGATCTTAAGCAGCTACTAGAACAGACAGAGGGTAAGGGCGTTAACATTTATACCCACGGCGAGATGATCCCCGGGCATGGTTATCCTGAACTGAAAAAGCATAAACATCTCATTGGTAATTTTGGTACTGCATGGCAAAACCAGCAAAAGGAATTTGATAATCTGCCAGGCTGCATTCTCATGACGACGAACTGTCTAATGTCGCCTCGTGCTAGTTATCGTGATCGAATTTTCGCAACGAGCATTGTCGGCTTTGCTGATATGCCGTATATTGAGGAACACAATGGACGCAAGGATTTTACCCCAATTATCAACAAGGCATTGGAGTTGGGTGGATTCAAAGAGGACGAACCTGAACGAAAGATCACTGTCGGGTTTGGGCATCATGCAGTTCTTAGTCATGCGGCTGAGATTGTAGCTGCGGTAAAAGCAGGGGAAATAAAGCACTTCTTCCTCATTGGCGGTTGTGACGGTGCCCGCCCGGGCAGAAGCTATTATACTGACTTTGCTGATAAGACTCCCCATAATACGTTGATGTTAACGTTAGCCTGCGGCAAATACCGGTTTAATTACAAAGATTTTGGCACATTAGCCGGTTTTCCCCGTCTCCTTGATGTAGGGCAGTGTAATGACTCTTTTTCCGCCGTACGCATTGCGGTGGCCTTAGCCGATGCGTTCCAGCGCGGTGTGAATGAGCTGCCGCTTACCCTGGTGTTGTCCTGGTATGAACAGAAAGCTGTCGCGATACTGCTCACACTGCTATTTCTCGATATTCGCAACATCTATATTGGTCCAAGTCTGCCGGCATTTTTCTCGCCTAATGTGCTGCAGGTTCTGGTTGAGAAATTTAAGGTTAAAGTTATCTCAACGCCTGAGAAAGATCTGGAAGCCATTCTTGGAGCGAATGCGTTAAAGGCGCAATAAAATAAATGCAGGAAGAAGGAAAAGGGTATGAAAGGTTTTGTTGACAAGGATACTTGTATAGGTTGTGGATTGTGTCCGGGAATCTGTCCGGAAATTTTTGCAATGGATGACGACGGAAAAGCCAAGGCATTAGCTAGGGAAATTACAGATGATATTATTGTGAATGCAAAAGACGCTGAAATGCAATGTCCCGTCAGTGCAATAAAAGTTGAGTAGATTTGATTCAATAAGCCTGCGGAAATTGGAAGAAAATAACCCGCTCAGAATAGCGCAGCCGGAATATACCGGCTGCGCTATATAAAAATTAACTTTGTGGTTCATCTAATTCTGGCAGCCCGGAATCTTTGGCGGCGGGAGTGCTTTCAGTCGTATTAACCGCTTGATCAGTTTCAATCGCCATGTTATTAATGGCTAATTCGGCATCGGGGATGCTTGAAAACATACCATTTACAAATCGTTTCATAGCATACCTCCCTTCAGCATAAAAATACACCACAATATTTATTCTATGCTGAAGATCTGCAAATATGCCTGGGATTTTTTGATAATACACCATGATCTTAGTTTGTACGGAATTTATGAGGAATATGTGGGTGATTCGTTTGGCTTCAGTTTTTTTGCGCATCGGAAGAATTGATTGGATGGTCAAAGAACTGATTCAAACCGCCGGGCTGCAGTTTGAACAGCCAGTAGCGAAGGAATAGCGCCTCAAACAAAAATAAGGCCGGCATAGTGGGAGGCCTTGTTTAGGGAATGGCTATCGGGGCTGGACTCGAACCAGCAATTGCGGGAATCAAAATCCCGTGCCTTACCAATTTGGCTACCCGATAACTATAATTATATTGTTATCAAATTTATTTGGATTATGCATATATTATGCATATGAAACACAAAAGCAGGCCCACGAATTGGCTTTTAAGTAAATGATTCCCGCTAGGGAACGGAAGCGGTAATCGCAAACATGCGAGAGATTGTTATGCAAAAAGGAGGCCAGAAATAAAAGAACAAGGCCAGCAACGACACTGACCTTATTTGGAGAAAATATTACCTGCGATTTTTTTCGGTTGGCTCCGGATAAATGGCTTTTTTAATATCGGACGGTGTATCTTTTCCAGCTAATTGCGAAATAACATGTGTTTTACGATCAAACTTTTTTGCTTGGTCATTACTTTTTTCCACATGTGTCACCCCCTGATATTAGTTTAGCCAAAAATAAAAAAAACACTCTCAGGGAAAATGATGTTTGATAATGTGAGAAGAATATGAAAAGGCCGGCAGGATTGGCGGTCTATTTTTGTGTAAAATAAAAGCTCCGGTTAGGGGAGCTAAGCTTGGATAGTTATTACCGACTTTTAGCCTTATACTTGTGCCAATATTGGAGAAGTGTAGCTAGTGCTGCTAAACTTAAAGTAATGTCGGCTATTGTGTGTAATGTATCGCCGTAAGGCCAAGGACGAATAAATAACCACAAGATAATGGCGGACCAGAAAAATATATCAGAAAAATGTTTCATATCATCCAGTTTTCTCCTTTCCTTTGGATTATTTAATTATAGCATAATGTTGATTGTAATACGTTATTTAGAATAAATTAGCAATAATAAACATTTTTTTTTATCTCATGGTATAATTACTATGTCGACTAAGACATTTGTATAGGTACAGCTGAAGGTTGAGGGATATAAGTGAATTGGATATATTTACTCATAAGCTTTTTTGGTGGTGTAGGACTTGCTTTTCAGGCTAGTGTAAATGGCGAATTGGGGCAAAAAATCGGCACTTTTGAAACCTCTTTAATTGGGTATACGGTTGGCGCTGTTATGCTGCTATGTATTACGCTGCTTTTTGGGCATGGAAATATTTTAATGGCTGCAAATGTGACAAAATGGAAATTGTTTGTCGGTGTATTAGGTGCTATGTATATGTTTATTATGGTCTTATCCGTACCAAAGATTGGAGCAGCATCAGCTATTATTGCCGGAATTATGGGGCAGCTCGTACTAGGAATGATTAGTGACCATTTTGGGCTATTTGGAAGCCCTGTCATACATTTTAGTGGCTACAGAATGGCTGGAATTGTGTTGATGTTTGTTGCAACGTTACTGTTTTATAAACGATAAACCAAATTAGATGGATAGCTTAGCGGATTGATCAGACGATTTATCGAAGCTGCTAGCTTTCAGGGCATCCACTGGACGAAATCGTCCGGGGGATGTCGTTTTTACTTTTGCTACTTGCATTTCGCAAGTTAAATACGGGAAATACTGGTTTTGGCTATTTGTCTAGTAATGGACAAATAGCCGTTTCTTAGTTTGCCCCGAAGGGGGCGATAGATTGGTAGGGAGAGTTTACTACAGACTGCATTATTTAAATAATGCGATAAAATGGGATGCAGCACCGGAAAGCGGGCGATTTTTTGACCAGATGATTGCGCTTGTTGTTTTGATGGAATCCGGTGTTATTTTATAAAAACCTAAAGAAGAGCCGCTAAATAGATTGGTTGCTGATTCAGGAACGATTGCTATGCCGATTCCTAAATTGGCCCAAATCAGCAGGGGGGTAATATCATCGCTAGCGCAAAGGATTGTTGGCTCGAATCCATTTTCACGACAGTGTTCTGTAACCATGGATACATGCCGCTGGTGTACTAATAAAGGCTGATCCATTAATCGACACAATTGTATAGGTTCAGTTTGAGGGTGTAGTATATTGCTATTTGCCGCAGCAACCATTGATTCTTTCGGTAAAACAAGATAATCATACAGTTCGCAGTCAAATGGAAAGCGAACAAAGCCAATCTCGATAATACCGACTTTTAGCAATTCCAAGATTTTCATGGTTTCTCCTTGATGTAAGAGAAAGGTCACTTTAGGATAATGCTTATGAAATTCTTGAATATGAGTTGGTAAAAGAGATCCGCCGGATGAGGTGATGGTTCCGATTGTTAATCTGCCGCTGATGCCGTCTGTAGCTTCCTGTAATTCATTTACCGTTGTTTTTATTAATTCCATTATTTGCACAGCTCGACGCTGCAAGATGTTTCCTGTTTCTGTTAACTGGATGCGTGGTTTGCCTCTATCAAATAATTGAGTGCCTAATTCTTTTTCTAATAGTATAAGCTGCTGACTGAGCGGTGGTTGAGTCATGTTCAACCGTTTTGCTGCCTTCGTTATTAGACCTTCTTCGACGACTGTCAAAAAATATTTGAGCTGGCGTAGATCCATAGAGGGCGACCTCCCTGAATACATATTCAATAATCATATATATAGTGGTCGAAATAGATATTTTTAATATATAAAGTTCTTTGCTATAATCTTACTGAAAGATGAGTAGTAAGTCAAATTGGAGGAATCGCAGTGGAACTGAGTTTTGGACATCTGGCAAGTTTGCTTATAACGATAATGGTAGTGATTGGGGGCGGCATCTATTCGTCACGAACGATAAAGTCGGCTGAAGGATACAGCTTGGGAGGACGCTCGTCAGGAGCAGCCCTCGTTGCAGGTGGCATTGCCGGAACGGTGATAGGTGGAGGGGCCACTGTGGGAACTGCCCAAATGGCATATTCCATGGGGCTTTCTGCTTGGTGGTTTACCTTGGGGTCAGGTATAGGCTTTATCATTATGGGAATTTTTTATGCTCGTCCGCTTCGTAATACCTGCTTAGAAACAATTCCGCAGTATCTTGTTCTCAACTACGGGAAAACGGCAGGACCGCTTGCTAGCATAATTTCGTCCATTGGCATTCTGCTTAGCGCAGTGGCAAGCTGCTTACCGGGGATACAGATTCTCGCAGCAATATTCAACATTCAGCCTTGGCCCGCAGCATTTATTCTGATTATACTTGTTAACGCTTATGTTTTTTTTGGTGGTATAAAGGGTGCCGGTGTATCCGGAATATTAAAGATGATCATTATTTGGATTACCTTATTGATAGCTGGAGTAACCGCATTTTTTGCTTTGCGGGATATGCCGGATTTTCCGATGGCTTTTCCCGATTTTCCCTGGTTTAGCCTCTTCGGTCAGGGCGTTGGGGCAGGTTTAGGCAATCTTTTTTCACTGATTGTCGGTATTATCTGCACACAAACGTATATTCAAGCTGTTTTTTCAGCGTCTGATTCTCGTACTGCCGCAGCGGGAGCTTTTGCCGCCGCAGTTGTTGTGATACCGGTAGGTCTGCCGTCAATCGCAATTGGGATGTTTATGCATGCCGCCCATCCGGAAATTCTACCCATTTTAGTTTTACCAAGTTATTTGCTGCAATATCAGCCGGCTTGGCTCGGGGGAATTGGCTTAGGGGGGATATTGCTGTCCATAATTGGCTCCATTGGCGGTCTGGCTTTAGGCATTGGCACTATGATCTCCAAGGACATCTGCGCTGAATTGCTGCAGATCAAAACAAGTAAAACTCTACTTTGGATTAATCGTTTTACCATACTGGTCGTAATGATCATAGCTTCCTTGATTGCTCTTTTGAATTTAGACTCCCAGGTTTTGTTTTGGAATTATATGTCCATGGCTTTGCGTGGCGGAGGAGTTTTCCTGCCGCTTAGCATAGCGATATTTACGCCGGGGAGATTAACGAAAAAGTGGGCCGTAGCTTCCATGATTTTAAGTACCGCGGCTTCGATTGCTGCTGCTACGGTATTTCATTTACCGATAGATCCCTTGTTTATTGGAATTACGGTCAGTGCAGCAGTTATAATGCTAGGGTTGATATTGGGAAATATAAATCAAAAGAACTTGATTGTTTTGGAGAGCACACATAGAAAGTCACTTTAAATCTGCCGGGATCACACACACCTCCTTGAATACAAAGAATTCGGCCTTTTATACGACTTTCGGATATTTTTTGCCTTTCTCATTTAAAAATGGCACTTTACGCAAAGCGTAAAGTGCCATTTTCATCATTCGAAAGTCATTCAAGTAAGCAGTATGGCTTTTTTGATAAAGTCTAATAAATTTCGTAAATTGAAAAGTGGGAAAAAATTAAAGACAAAATACTTGAGAATAGTAACACAATCACATTGTGTTACTATAAAATTTTTATCCAATATAATATAAAATACGCTTAAATATGACACATTCCTCCCTAATTTTTAAAAAATCAAGGAATTTCATGTAAAAATTACTTGATTAGGGCCGATTATCCATGGAATTACGATCCATATTATCTAAATTAACGGAATGCTCCACCTTAATTTTGAAACAAAAATTACCATATGCTCTGCAATGTAACACAATGTGACTGTGTTACATTGCCATATCGAGGTAAATATGATAATTAAAACCAGCGAAATACCTTGGCATACTCAACTGACTGTAGAAAAGCTATATAAGTTGATCTTAAACTATGATCCTGAAATAGCTTATCATTCCAGCAATGTTAAAAAGATTGCTGGAATGCTGACAGACGGTCTTAATTTATCCATACAAACAAAACATGAAATTGCTAATGCGGCATTGCTCCATGATATTGGGAAAATAATGATACCAAAATCTATCTTAGACAAACCAAGTAAACTAACGCCCCAGGAATATAAAATCATAAAAGAACATTCGCTTTATGGCTATCAAATACTAGGCAATATCAGCGGATTCCAGCATATTGCTGATGATATATTGTATCATCATGAATTTTTTAACGGAACTGGGTATCCAATAGGAACGTCGGGAGTAGATATTCCCTTTATTTCCCGAGTATTAACGATTTCCGATGTCTATGAAGCATTAATTTCTGACCGATGCTATCGAAAGGCACTACCAAAAGTGCAGGCAGCAAAAATGATAGTAGAAAGCAGCGGTATTCAATTTGACCCGATGCTAGTGGATAAATTTTTATTCATAAAAGATTTTTTATAACACAGAATGCTTATTTCTTTGTCTATTTGCCTAAGAAGATGATCTTGATTGGCATTTTACGGAATCGATAGCTGAATATGACTTTCTTCATTCAGTAGACACTAATTGCAATGATTTATCAGCTAATCATGAAATATTTGGCTGTAACGGGGTGAAGAGCCGCCAAGAACGTTACATTTTCAAGGGTAAGTCCTGTAGCGAAAGAAGGGGATGAAAGAAGAGGGTAGGTCGTTTTGGCATAAGCATATAAAAATTAATTAGAAGGGAATGAACAGAATGGGTATTAAAGATTTACATGTCCATACAAAAGAATTGGAGTTTGTTAAATCGTTTATTCAGATTATCGGTTGCTCGTTCGAGGAGGGAGCAGTCTTTTTTACAACTGATTTGACGGAGGTGACTTACAAGCATACTGAAAGATTTGACCTGTCCGGTCTTGATGTGGGTAACCAATTTAGCAAAGATGGTTTGGCCGCCAAGGTTATTCAGGCACGTCGGCCGATGATGTTTGAAATACCGCGGGAGACTTATGGCAAGCGGGTATGCGCCATTGGTGGACCTATTTGGGACGATCCCGATAGTGAAATTATCGGAGCGTGGGTAATAGGTACTCCTCGTGAACATAAAATTGTTCAGGCCTTCGAGGCATTTGCCCCTATTATTACCGATTCGCTGCCGGAAGGCGGTATTATAGCTATTGCTGATAAAGGAAAATTTGTCAAGCGGCAGGGATCTCCTAAATTTGATATACCCGAGATACAAGTTGGCGAGCCAATTCGTGACGGCAGCAGCCAGGCAGAGGCTTTGAAACAGAAAAAACAAGTTACGATAGAGATTGATGCGTCTGTTTTCGGGTTCCCGGTCAGGGCCATTGGTGTTCCGTTGCTGGATGATGCAACCGGTGAAGTGGTTGGAACGTTTAACATCGGCATACCCCGGAAATTGGCTACTGATTTAAAGGAATTGTCTCACAATCTCGACGAGGGATTGACGGGAGTTGCGGCCGCGGTACAGCAGATTACTACGGCGACTAATGACGCCAGCACCAATCAAGGTCATTTACATGAGGAAATTGAGAATGTAAAAGGACATCTGGATAAGATTAATGAAGTGATGGTTTTCATTAAAGACATAGCCGATGAAACAAAAATGCTGGGATTGAATGCGGCGATTGAAGCTGCCCGCGTAGGCGACGCGGGCATGGGATTCGGCGTGGTGGCCGAAGAAATCAGAAAGCTGTCGGAAGAGTCGAAGAAGACAGTCGCTCAAATTAAGGAACTGACAAAGCAGATTGAAACATCCATGAATGAGACAGCGGATGCTTCCCAATCCACCTTGGCGGTGACGGAAGAAACATCGGCGG
>JBDKTO010000060.1 GCA_039680175.1 Veillonellales bacterium
TAGACAAAGTCGGTCAAAGCAGGCGAATATACCGCCCCGCCGGCGCAAGGTCCCATAATGGCGGAAATTTGCGGAATAACGCCGGAAGCCAAGGTATTCCGATAAAAAATCTTGCCATAACCGGACAGCGCGTCCACTGCTTCCTGAATCCGGGCTCCGCCGGAATCATTAATGCCAATGACCGGCGCGCCCATTTTCAGCGCCATATCCAGCACTTTACAAATTTTAGCGGCGTGCATCTCACCCAGCGAGCCGCCGACTACGGTAAAATCCTGGGAGAATACATAGACCAGACGACCGTCCACCGTGCCCCAGCCGGTGATCACCCCTTCAGCGGGCGCCTCGACTTTTTCCATGCCAAAGTTGGTACAGCGATGGGTGACAAATTGGTCCAGCTCCACAAACGTACCGGGATCAAGCAGCTTTTCAATGCGTTCGCGTGCCGTCATTTTGCCCTTGGCATGCTGTTTTTCTATCCGCTTGGGACCACCCCCGTTTAGAATCTTAGCTTTATGTTCTTTGAAAACTTCCCTTTTCGCACTCGTTCCAGACACATTACCACCTCCTGGCATATTATTTCTCTGCAATAGCACCAAAAAATAGCCTAATAAATGACTTGATGCATTACAGGATTAGCCCTTACTGTTTCACTATATAAAAAATTTAAACTATTTTATATATTTCGTAATTTGATTTGCATTTTGTAACTAAAGTAATCATTTAAGTCTGAATAATGCTAAAAAGCCAACCCCTAGCAGCGGGGTTGGCTTTTTAGCAGGCAGCGCAATATTTATTTTACCATCCGGAAAGCAAAAAATGTTTCAGCGCCGAAGTGGATGCTTGTATACATCGGTATTTATAAACAGGACGCCCAATCGTTCCGTAAATAAGCTGCAGCGTTAAAAGCTTATGCTGTTTTAAAAAATCCAGATACTTTCGCATGGAAATACGTGAAATACCGACAAGCTGAGCGATTTCTTCCGTCGAAAAGGCACTGCCGTTTAAACCCTGTATATTCTCCCACACGGTATTGAGCGTGTTGGGATCAATGCCTTTAGGCAACGGGTTCTTCATTGATCGCTCTTTTTTATATAAAAAATTATCCAGTTCAATCTGATTTATTTGTCTCTGCTCCTCCATAACAGCAGTCAATTTTTGATAAGCGGTTAAGGCTGCACTCAGACGTTCAAATTCAAACGGCTTAATAATATAATCTACCGCACCAAACCGCAGGGCTGTTTTTATACTCTGGCTGTCGCAAGCGGCACTTACTATGATCACGTCAACGCCTTTGCCGATTTTCCTGATTTGGATCAGTAACTCAAGGCCGCCCATTCCAGGCATATAAATATCCAATAAAATAAGATCAATCTCATGTAATTCCAACATTTCCAACGATTCTGCCGCCGAATAGGCAGTTGCTGCCAATTCAAATCCTTCCACCATGTTCAAATAATGGCTGTTGAATTTTACCACCATCGGATCGTCGTCAACGATCATAACTCTTATCACGAAACATCCTCCTTAGCAGTATACGGCATAGTAACAGTAATCTGAGTACCCTGACCCTGCTGTGAAGTCACACTGATTTGACCGCCTGTCCTTTCCAGACTGCATCGGACCAGGTATAATCCCATACCGTGCTGACTTCCTTTGGTTGAATATCCTTTCACAAATATATGGTCGATACTCTGCTCATCTAATCCTGTGCCGCTGTCCCGCACGATGATCGTAAGCGTGCCGTCTTCATAGAAAAAACCGGCCTGAACACATTTTGAAACAGAGTTTTCAACTGCTTCCAACGCATTATCGATCAAATTTCCGGTAATTGTAATAATTTCATGAACGATTTCCGAATCAGCCGCCTCCGGTAAAAAACAATCTTCATCCAGCAGCAGAACACCGCCGGTTTCTCTGGCCCGGCTTTGTTTCCCCAGTATAAAGCCGGCCAATACGGGATCTTTAATTTTTCTGACTACAGCACCTACCTCGGCGTGATACTGCTGCGCAATCTGAGTGATATATTCCGTCAGCTGATCGTAAACACCCATGCGCACCATTCCCTGAATCACATGAAGTTTATTCATAAACTCATGGGCCTGAGCCCGTAACGATTCAGCATAATTTCGCACCCCTGTCAGCTTTTCCGCTAAATTTCTAAACTCAGTTTTGTCCCGGAATGTAGCGACAGCACCAATAATCCGTTCGTCGACACGAATTGGCACCCGATTAGTCATGATGATAATTCCATTAATATCCTGCTCCTGATCCAGTTCCGCTCTGCCTGTTTGAAAAACATTCTGCAAGCGGGTATTCGGCACACACTCCTCGACTGGCTGCCCGACAAAGGGACCGGTTACACCTGCTTTGTTAAAGATTTGAAGTGCCGCATCATTAACAAGTGTAAGGCGGCTGTCGCTGTCAACAGCGATAATGCCTTCACGGGCAGACTGGAGCATAGCGCTGCGCTCTTCCACCAACCGGGCAATGGCAGACGGCTCCAGGCCAAACATTTTTTTCTTAATCTGGCGGGACAAAAGTATCGCTCCTGCCAAACCGACCAGCAGGCCGATAGCGATTCCGCCATAAATGCCTGATCGGCTATTTTCAATCGCCTGCTGCACACGATCCAGCATAATACCGACAAGTACCACACCTATTTGCTGACCGTTTTTATCAAAAATGGGGACCAATGCCCTTGAAGATTTTCCCAAAGACCCTTTCGCAATCGACTGAGTTACCTGCCCGTTAAAAGCAGGATCGGCATCATCTTGCTCGTAATGCGTCCCTATCATTGTAACCGTAGGATGAGACTTGCGGATACGATTCATATCCATAACCACAACAAACCGCATATGGGTTATTTGACAAACTGTCTGACTGTAGTCCTGAACCGTCTGTATCTCTCTTTCTCCCTTCAAAGCTTCGATAACTTCAGGTGATTTCGCTACAATACTGGCGACTTCCAAAACATGGTCGGACAGCTGATTTTCCGTTTCTTCACTGACTCTGCCGCTAATCAGCATATCCGCCACCAGCAGCGACACCGCCACCACAGTGCAGACAAAAATTGCAATGATCGTGTGAAGCTTAAAAACATTTTTTTTGATTTTCACGCTAAGCCACCTTACACTACTCATCCTGCCTATAATTCATCCTTTTAGGCCGGCGCAGAGGATTTTACAAATTTTATCTTAGGAATCCAGCTATGATCCGGTAATTACCACGCAGCAACGGCGCTGTCGGAGCGGGGTTCAGTTCCGCCGGCCAGCACTCCGTCCCTGTCCCGCCAAATGATTTGTCCCCGGCCGAAGCTGTTGGGCTCCAGAGTGACACTGACCTGATGACCCCGTCGTTCCAGTCCTTCGGCAATATGGCGGGGAAACTGGGATTCCACCTCCACCTTTTTATCCCCGACCCATTGCCAGCGGGGTGCATCCAGGGCCGCCTGGGGATTCAAATGAAAATCAATGGTATTATTAATCACCTGCACATGCCCCTGAGGCTGCATAAAAGCTCCCATGACGCCGAAAGGTCCGACTGCCTGATTATCCTTGGTCAAAAAGCCGGGAATAATCGTATGATAAGGGCGCTTGCCCGGTGCCAGACAATTGGCGTGCCGGGGATCCAGAGTAAAGTTGCAGCCCCGGTTGTGCAGACTGATGCCGGTTCCGGGTACAACCAGGCCGGAGCCAAACCCCATATAGTTGCTTTGAATATACGATACCATATTTCCCTCGCCGTCGGCAGCCGCCAGATAAACAGTACCGCCGCAGCGGGGATCGCCTGCTGCCGGCTGCAGCGCCCGGTCGCCGATCAGCTGTCTTCGCCGGGCGGCATAGCCGGAAGACAGCAGTTCCTCCGCCGTTACCGCCATACTGCCGGGTTCGGCAATATATTTTTTCCCGTCGGCGAAAGCCAGTTTCATGGCTTCAATTTGCTTATGGCAGGTATCCACATTGTCTTTTCCCGTTAATTCCAGACCATTTAATAAATTAAGCGCCATCAATGCCACTAAACCATGACCGTTGGGCGGAATTTCCCAGACATCATAGCCCCGGTAATTGACCTTTATCGGCTTCACCCACTCCGGTGAAAAACCGGCCAAATCAGTTTGACGCAAATAACCGCCGTATTGCCGGGAAAACTGATCGATTTTTTCCGACAGATCTCCCCGGTAAAAGGATTCTCCCTTAGTTCTGCCGATTTCCATCAGAGTTTTGGCATGGTTAGGCAGCGAAATCATTTCACCGGCCCGGGGCGCCCGTCCTTTTACAGTAAAATGATCAAACCAGTACCGGTATTGCTCTCCTTCCAGGCTGTGGTATATCTCATAAGAACGCTGCCAGTTTTTCGCCACAACCGGGGAAACGGGAAATCCTTCGGCAGCATACCGAACCGCCGGCTGCAAAACAGTCAGCAGCGGCAGCCGGCCGAAGCGCTGAGAGAGGGCGGCCCAGCCGGCCGGAATTCCGGGAACAGTCACCGGCAGCCAGCCCCAGGATGGCATCTGCTCATACCCGACCGCCCGAATCAGCTCCGCCGAAATTTTTTGTGGTGCCGGTCCGCTGGCATTTAAGCCATAAAGTTTCCCTTTGCTCCAAACCAAAACAAACCCGTCACCGCCGAGTCCGTTGGAAGTAGGCTCCACCACCGTCAGACAGGCAGCCGTGGCAATAGCAGCATCCACAGCATTGCCGCCCTGCTGCAAAATCGTCAGCCCGGCCTGAGCCGCCAGCGCCTGAGAAGTCGCCACCATTCCCTTACGGCTATAAGTCACCATTCGCCGGGAAGAATAAGGATATTCCAGCGCATCAAAATCCATTGGTATTCACACTCCTCACAATACTTTCTAAATCTAAATCAAATATTCAATGCAAGAATCAGGATTCCCCTTTTATGTATCAAAATTGTTTTTTTGTTTATCCTAAAAGATAAATCCTTGATGCACAATTTATGATTGGAGGCTGATTTATGACTATCCTTGACAAAGTCAACGCGGAAACCCGTAACATTTTTAACACGTTTTTTGACAAAGAACCCCTGAATTACCTGGAAGCAGCCGGTCTTTACGGCATCATTGCCCAGGGGCGCTATAATATCGCTGCCCTTGAGGTAATGTACAATCACGCCCAGGACCCCAAATTAAAAGATATAATTCAGGAAGCCATTAACCGCCATACAAAAACGATCATCGCCCAATCGGAAAATATGCTGGAGCAAAGCGGCGGCAGCTTGCCAAAACTTCATTTTGAAAAACGGACCCTCCACAAATCACCGTTAAATATCCCGGCAGATGCACATCTGAATGACGGAGAAATTGCCATCGCTGTCGGTACCATGGCCAAAGCCGCCCAAATGACTCTCTTAACAGCACTGCATCAATCCTATCAATTGAATGTGGCACTGATGTACCGGGAATTGCTGGACGCAGGCCTGGACTGGGACTACCGTCTGCTCCAGCTGATGCTGGACCGCGGCTGGCTGCCCCGGCTGGCCAAACTGGAACATTAAACTACTTTCTCTTCCGGCTAACTGCCGGATTTTTTTTGAACTGCAAAGAACGCAGAGGGTTCGGAAGATTACGGTTTTTATCTCTATCCGATCTTTCTCTGCGTTCTCTGCGTTCTTCGCGGTTAGCGTCCTCTATTTTCAATATGTCTACCAATTCCGGTTGGACCCGCCGCCTCCGCCGGAGCCGCCGCCAAACCCACCGGAACCGCCGCCTCCGCCGCGGAAACGGAGCAGGGATAAAATAAAGAAAGTAATGCTGCCGCCGAAGAACAGCCAATCAACAACAAACAGCAGCAAAAACCCGGCGACAATAACGATTTGCAGCCAACCGGGAACAGAATTCCAGCCGGAAGATTGATTTACATGCTGAGGCTTAGGCGCCGGTTTGGCGTCGCTCTTGAATTCCAGATTGTATTCCTTGGCAACTGCACCGACTAACGTCAGATAGCCGTTTACGATCCCCTTGTCATATTCACCCTTTTGAAAAAAGGGAATCATATAATCATCCTGAATTTCCCCTGTTTTGGCGTCGGGCAGCGCTCCTTCCAAGCCGTATCCCACCTCAATCCGGGACTTGCGGTCGTTCACCGCCACCAGCATTAACACGCCGTTGTTCAACGTTTTGTCGCCAATTCCCCATTGCCGCAAAAGGCTCAGCCCATATTCCTCAATCGGCGCACCGTCCAGAGTCTTGACGGTAACCACCACAACCTGAGCCTTGGTTTTGGCTGCCAGCTGCCCGCCTAAATTATTGATGCGGTTCCTGGATTCTGCGGACAGAACACCGGCATAGTCCTGAACATATATGCTGGATGCAGGCGCAGGCGGAAGCTGCGGCTGCGCCCACACTGCCGCTGCTCCCGCTGTCAGACAGATAGCCGTTACCAGCCAGACCAGCCATTTTTTCATTGCCATCCCTCGCTCATCACAGCAAGCTGTTAAAATTTAACCTGAGGAACTTGTTTTGCTCCTTCTTCCACTTTAAAGTATTCTTTCGGGCCAAAACCTGTCATACCGGCAATGGCACTGATCGGAAAGGTGCGAATCTTAGTATTGTACACCTGAACAGCGTCATTGTAATCTTTCCGGGCTACGGTAAGCCGATTTTCCGTGCCCGACAACTCATCCATCAGAGCCCGGAAATTTTTATCGGCTTTCAAGTCCGGATAATTTTCGGCAACCACTAATAAACGGCTCAAAGCGCCGCTTAATTCACCGTTGGCTTCCGCCTTGGCAACCGGCCCCTGAGCGCCGGCCAGTTTGGCCCGCGCGTCGGCCACTGTCTGAATGGCCTGCTGCTCATGGGTAGCATAGCCTTTTACCGTATTGACCAAGTTGGGAATGAGATCGGCTCGCCGCTGCAGCTGGTTGTCGATCTGACTCCACTTGCCATTCACATTTTCATTCATACTGACCAGTCCGTTGTAGCCCATAATGGTGCCGACCACCAGCACTACGACCAGAGCAATAATAATCCAGTTTGTTCTCTTCATCACTGTATTTCCTCCCTCAATACTGAGTTTGATTTTTTGACTTTACTCATCTATTTTACTACCTGAGGTATAATTTTGGCAATATGTTCCCGCTCCCTTATTCTTCACTGCGTTTGGCGAAAAAAATCATATACCGCCTGAGCGGCCGGCAGCGTCATTCCGGGAGCGGCAGCCAGTTCCGCCAGAGAAGCCGCCTTGATTTTAGGCAGGCTGCCGAAGGTATCCCACAGTGCTTTGCGCCGTTTGGGGCCAATCCCGGCAACATGATCCAGCACCGATACAAGATTCCGTTTAGAGCGCAGCTTCCGGTGATACGTAATGGCAAAACGATGGGCTTCATCCCGGATACGCTGAATCAGATACAGAGCCTGGGAGTCCCGGGGAAGGATGACCGGATCGCTTTCCCCTTCCCGGAAAATATACTCAAACTCCTTCGCCAAACCCACCACCGGTATATCTGCCAAACCAACGCCGCGGATCACCGCCAGAGCCGCATTCAGCTGCCCTTTGCCGCCGTCAATAACGATCAGATCAGGCAAAGGCTCGGCAGCCTCCCGGTAACGCCGCCCCACCACTTCCTCCATGGAGCGAAAATCGTCCGGCTTTCCTTCCACCGTGGTAAGTTTATAACGCCGGTAGTCCTCTTTCTTCGGTACGCCGCCTTCAAACACGACCATGGAAGCCACGGTTTCCGACCCCTGAATATGGGAAATATCAAAACATTCCATCCGTTCCGGCACCACCGGCAGGGAAAGATACCGGCCCAGATCGGCTGCCGCTCCCTCGGTCTGAGCCGAGCGCAGCTTCAGTTTAGCCGCCTGCTCTGCCAAAAAAATCGCCGCATTGCCGGCAGCCATAGTGACAATATCCTTTTTCGTTCCTCGTTTTGGTGTTTCCACCGCCACCCGCCCCTCTTTCCGGCTGCTCAGCCAATCGGCCAGCAGGTTTTGCTCCGGCAAGTCCATGGGCAGCAAAATTTCCCGGGGCACAAAAGCTGCCTGACTGTAGTATTGCTTAATAAAGGCTTCCAGTACCACTTCGTCCTCTTCCTCTTCATCGCCGGACAGCAAAAAGTGGTCTCGGCCCACCATCTTGCCGCTGCGAATAAAAAACACCTGTACGCAGGTCCCCAGAGGGGATCGGGCCAAACCTAAAGCATCCTGGTCACCGGAACTTGTAACAATATTTTGCTTTTCCACAATTTTTTTCACTGCCGTCAGTTGATCCCGCAGTTTAACTGCCTGTTCAAATTTCAAATTTTCAGCCGCTTCCGTCATCCGCTGGTGCAGCATTTTTACCACAGCATCGCTCCGTCCTTCCAGGAACAAACAAACCGACTGAATCATTTCCCGGTACTCCGCCTGGTCCACCTTACCGGTGCAAGGCGCCAGACAGCGTTTGATATGATACTCCAGGCAGGGACGGCTGGCATCCAGGCGGCGGCAGCTGCGCAGCGGAAACAGTTTTCTCAGTAAGGCCAACGTCTGATGAACGGCCCCGGCGCTGGTATAGGGACCAAAATAGCGGGCTCCGTCCTTGTTGACCTTGCGGGTAACGTAAACTCTGGGATATTGTTCCTGAGTCGTCACTTTAATATAGGGATAAGTTTTATCGTCCCGCAGACTAATATTATATTTAGGATGATGCTGCTTGATCAAATTGCACTCTAAAATAAGGGCTTCCATTTCCGAGCCGGTGATAATGTATTCCAGATTTGCAATGCGGGCCACCATAGCCGTTACTTTCGCTGAATGATTGCGGCTGGACTGAAAATAGGAGCGTACCCTGTTTTTTAAATTTACAGCCTTACCGACATAAATAATCCGGTCTGCCGCATTCTTCATTAAATAAACACCCGGTTGATCCGGCAATAAGGCTAATTTTTCCTCCAATTCCCTATTCATGGCGGCCCCCTTACAAAATTTAGCAATATTATAGTAATATTGCTATTTTTCTGTCATTTTATGTTCATTGTATACATGAGGGAAAGACACTTGTAGAATCGACACGGCTATACTATAATAACAACGTTAGAACTATATTTCACAATATCATAGCTAACATACTATTGCAATGGGAGGTCTGTAGCAATGTTTAATAAAGTATTAATCGCCAATCGCGGCGAAATCGCCGTTCGCATCATCCGGGCGTGTCATGAATTAGGCATTCAAACCGTTGCCGTATATTCCGACGCCGATGTTGATTCCCTCCATGTCCAACTGGCGGATTATGCCTACCATATCGGACCGGCAGACGCCTCGCAAAGTTATTTAAACGGCGAAGCTATTCTTGCTGCAGCCATCACTGCCAATGCCGACGCCATTCATCCCGGCTACGGCTTCCTGTCGGAAAATGCCGATTTTGCCGAAATGGTCAATGATTCGGGTATTGTCTTTATCGGACCCCAGGCTGAAACCATCCGCAAAGTCGGCAATAAGGATGCCGCCCGGGAAGCGATGCACCAAGCCGGACTGCCCATGACAAGAGGCAGCGAGCCGATTACCAGCACCGAACACGCTTGTAGCATGGCCGAAGAGATTGGCTATCCGGTGATTTTAAAGCCGGTATCCGGCGGCGGCGGGAAATCCATGTTTGTCGCTCACAGCCGGGGTGAACTGCTAGCTGCCTTAAATAACGTAGATATCAAAAAAATTAACTTTTATTTAGAAAATTATATCGCTGAATCACGACATATTGAAGTACAAATTATGGCAGACAACTACGGCAATATCCTGCACTTAGGCGAACGGGAATGTTCCCTGCAGCGGCGCAACCAAAAAATCCTGGAGGAAGCGCCTTCCAACGCCCTTACGCCGGAAATGCGCCACCGGGTCGGTGCTCTGGCCATTAAAGCCGCTAAAAGTGTCTTCTATACTAATGTGGGCACGGTGGAATTTCTCCTGGATATTAAAAGCGGTGAATTCTATTTCATGGAGATCAATCCCCGAATTCAGGTAGAGCATGCCGTTACCGAAATGATTACCGGCGTTGACCTTGTACGGCGGCAAATTCGTATTGCCGCCGGCGAACCCCTGAACAAAAAGCAGGAAGAAATCACCTTCATCGGTAATGCCATCGAATGCCGGATTAACGCCGAAGACCCAAAGCGCAAATTCCAGCCATCTCCCGGGATGATTGATTTCTACCATGCTCCCGGCGGCCCCAGAGTGCGGATCGACAGCGGTGTCTGCGCCGGGAAAACGGTTCAGCCTTATTATGATTCCTTAATCGCCAAAGTTATCGTCCATGGCCGCACCCGGGGCGATGCCATCCGGATCATGCGTCGCGCACTGGCCGAATTCCGGATTTCCGGTGTTGAAACTACAATCGGCTTCCAGCAGGAAGTACTCCGCAATCCTCATTTCTGCAGCGGCGACATTGATACCCAGTTTATCTATAAACGAATGGCACCAAGAGAGAAAAAAGCGATTCTAAATGTGTCGGCGATTTGATTGACACTGGGCTCATAGCTCATAGCTCATAGCTCATAGCTCATAGCTCATAGCTCATAGCTCATAGCTCATAGCTCATAGCTCATAGCTCATAGCTCATAGCTCATAGCTCATAGCTAAAAAATTATTACATGACTTACAAATTCTATCAAAGGGATAGGCCGACGGCCTATCCCTTTAATTTTGCTCCTTCCGCCAAAACCGGTGCCAGAAATTGTCCTGTATAAGATTCCGGCTTAGCGGCGACAGCCTCCGGCGTTCCCTGAGCCACGACAGTGCCGCCTCTCATGCCGCCTTCCGGACCTAAATCAATCAGATAATCGGCCGTCTTAATCACATCCAGGTTATGCTCAATGACAACCACCGTATCGCCGCCATCGACCAAACGCTGCAGCACCTCCAGCAGACGGTGAATGTCGGCGGTATGCAGTCCGGTTGTCGGCTCATCCAGAATATATAAAGTTTTCCCGGTACTGCGACGGGCCAGTTCGGCAGCCAGTTTAATTCGCTGAGCTTCACCGCCGCTTAAAGTAGTAGCCGACTGTCCCAGTTTAATATAGCCCAGCCCCACATCCTGCAAAACCTGCAGCTTACGGTAAACCTTGGGAATGTTCTGGAAAAACTCCACCGCTTCATCCACAACCATATCCAAAACCTGCGCGATACTTTTCCCTTTATACCGCACCTCCAGCGTCTCCCTGTTGTAGCGGGCCCCCTGGCAGACTTCGCAGGGGACATAGACATCAGGTAAAAAATGCATCTCAATTTTAATAATTCCGTCGCCATGACAAGCCTCGCAGCGGCCGCCTTTCACATTAAAGCTGAAACGGCCCGGCTTGTAGCCCCGCATTTTAGCTTCCGGCGTCTGGCTGAAAATCTCACGAATCGCGTCAAACAGACCGGTATACGTAGCCGGATTGGAACGGGGCGTTCGTCCGATAGGCGACTGGTCGATATTTATAATCTTATCAATATATTCGACACCCCGGATATCCCGGTGATCACCGGGACGAATCCGACTGCCGCGATAAATCCGCCCAGCCAGACCTTTGTAAAGGATCTCGTTCACCAGAGTACTTTTCCCTGACCCGGACACACCGGTGACTGCCGTAAATACCCCTAAAGGGAACCGGACATTGATATCCCGCAGATTATTTTCTTTAGCGCCCACAATCTCCAGCCACTTGCCGTTAGGCTTGCGCCGGATCGCCGGCACCGGGATAAATTTTTTCCTGCTCAAATACTGACCGGTAATCGACTCTGGGCAATCCTTGATTTCCTCTACTGTTCCCTGGGCGACAACCCGACCGCCGTTTGCCCCGGCCGCCGGGCCGATGTCGATAATATGATCAGCAGCGTACATAGTATCCTCGTCATGCTCCACCACTAACAGCGTATTACCGGCATCCCGCAGCTTCTTCAGTGTGGCCAGCAGCCGGTTGTTATCCCGCTGATGAAGACCGATACTGGGCTCATCCAGGATATACAGCACTCCGACCAATCCCGAACCGATCTGAGTGGCCAAACGGATTCGCTGGGCTTCGCCGCCGGACAAAGTGCCGGCAGCCCGGTCTAAAGTCAGGTACTCCAAGCCAACATTCAGCAAAAATCCTAAACGGGCATTAATTTCTTTCAAAATCTGCCGGGCAATCGTTTTCTCCCGGTCCGTCAATTCCAGACGGTTAAAAAACTCCTGTCCCTCGGCAATCGTCATCCGGGTAACTTCATTGATATTTTTGCCGCCTACCTTTACCGCCAGAGACTCCGGCTTCAGCCGTGCCCCCTTACAAGACGGACAGGGCTTGGAACTCATGTAGCCCTCGATTTCCTCCCGCGACCAGTCGGAAGTTGTCTCCCGGTAACGGCGGTTCAGCAGGGGAACTACCCCTTCAAAAGCTGAATGATAGACCTTATTTTCACCAAACATATTTTCGTATTGAAAAGTATACCGTTTCTCGCCCGATCCGTATAAAATCAACTGCTTTATCCCATCGGTCAGGCTGTCCCAGGTGCTGTTAAGGGAAAACCCGTTCCTGTCGGCCACCGCCTCCAGCTGGCACATGAAATAAGAATTGACGTTCTTGCTCAACGGAGCGATAGCGCCGTCAATCAGTGCCTTGCTTTCGTCGGGAATAACCAGGGACGGATCGATTTCCATATTGTTGCCCAGTCCCGTACAATCGGGACAAGCGCCAAAGGGACTGTTGAAAGAAAACATCCGCGGGGCGATTTCCGGCAGGCTGATGCCGCAGTCCACGCAGGCAAAATTCTGGCTGAACACCAGCTCTTTGCCGTCCACAATCTGAACGCTGACTACTCCTCCGCCTAATTTCGAAGCCGTTTCCAAGGAATCGGCCAGCCGCCGATCCATTCCTTCCCGGACCACCAGCCGGTCCACTACCACTTCAATGGTATGCTTTTTATTTCTTTCCGGCTTAATATCCTCGCTAATGTCCTGAATTTGTCCATCCACCCGCACCCGGACGTACCCGTTCCGGCGAATATCCGCCAGCACTTTCTGATGCTCGCCTTTTTTGCCCCGGACAATGGGCGCCAGCAGCATCAGCCGGGATCCCTCCGGCAGTGCCAGCAGTTGATCCACCATCTGATCCACAGTCTGCTGGCTGATAGGCTTGCCGCACTTGGGACAGTGAGGCCGCCCCGCCCGGGCAAACAGCAGCCGCAAATAGTCATAAATCTCGGTAACCGTCCCTACCGTAGACCGGGGATTGCGGCTGGTCGTCTTTTGATCAATAGAAATCGCCGGCGACAGACCCTCAATGTAGTCCACATCCGGCTTGTCCATCTGACCGAGAAACTGCCTGGCATAGGCCGACAGCGACTCCACATAGCGCCGCTGTCCCTCGGCATAAATGGTATCGAAAGCCAGGGAAGATTTACCGGAACCGCTTAGTCCGGTAATCACCACCAGCTGATCCCGGGGAATCTCAATATCAATATTTTTTAAATTGTGCTGTCTGGCCCCTTTAACAATGATTTTTTCCTTCACAATATAATCCTCTCACATTTTATTCTTCAGCTCCACCAGCATATCCCGCAATTCGGCGGCCCGTTCAAATTCCAGCTGTCTGGAGGCCTGACGCATTTCCTTTTCCAGCTTGGCGGCAAGAGCCGTCATTTCTTTCCGGCTCATCTTCTCCACAGGGCGGACCGCATATGATGATGCTGTTTCCGCTATTTTGGTCGTTTCGATCAGTTCTTTAACCCGCTTGTGAATCGTCCTAGGCGTAATGCCATGTACTTGATTATATTCCCCTTGGATTTCCCGTCGACGGTTTGTTTCACTAATGGCCCGCCCCATGGAATCGGTAATCACATCCCCGTACATAATCACCCGTCCCTCAGCGTTGCGCGCCGCCCGGCCGATAGTCTGAATCAGAGAAGTGTCCGACCGTAAAAAACCTTCCTTGTCGGCATCCAGTATGGCTACCAGAGAAACCTCCGGCAAATCCAGTCCCTCCCGCAGCAGATTAATGCCCACCAGTACGTCGAACACACCGGCCCGCAAATCCCGGATGATTTCCACCCGCTCAATAGTGGCAATATCAGAATGGAGGTAGCGAACCCGTATCCCCATTTCCTTTAAATAATCGGTTAAATTCTCTGCCATCTTTTTCGTCAGAGTCGTCACCAGCACCCGTTCATTCCGGGCCGCCCGGACTTTTATCTCACCCAGCAAATCATCCATCTGCCCTTTAAGCGGCCGAACCTCGATTTCCGGATCCACCAGTCCCGTAGGGCGAATAATCTGCTGTACAACCTGGGCGGCTTCTTTTAGCTCATAGTCTGCCGGAGTAGCCGATACATAAACAATTTGATTGATATGCTCCACGAACTCTTTAAACTGAAACGGCCGGTTATCGTAGGCGGAAGGCAGACGAAACCCGTTATCCACCAAAGACTGCTTCCGGGAGCGATCACCGGCGTACATCGCCCGAATCTGAGGCAGAGTCACATGAGACTCATCAATAACAATCAAAAAATCATCGGGAAAATAGTCCATCAACGTATAAGGCGGTTCCCCCGGCTTGCGGCCCGTCAAATGGCGGGAATAGTTTTCAATACCGGAGCAGTACCCCATCTCCTGCATCATTTCCAAATCATATTTTGTCCGCTGGGTGATTCGCTGGGCTTCCAGCAGTTTATTCTGCGAATGAAATAAAGCCGCCTGCTGTTCCATTTCAGCCTCAATATTATCAACGGCCCTCAGCATATTCTCCCGGGAAGTCACATAGTGGGACGCCGGATAAATGGCAATATGCTTCCGTTCGCATAAAACCTCGCCGGTAACAGTGTCAATCTCCTGAATCCGCTCCACCTCGTCGCCAAACAGTTCCACCCGGATCGCTTTTTCCCCGAAGGCGGCGGGAAAAATCTCAATCACGTCTCCCCGCACCCGGAATTTTCCCCGGACAAAATTAATATCATTGCGCTCGTACTGAATTTCCACAAGTTTTCGCAGAATATCATCCCGATCCCGCAATTGTCCCTGACGCAGGGACAGCACCATACCCCGGTACTCGTCCGGTGAACCCAGGCCGTATATACAAGATACGCTGGCGACAATAATTACATCCCGCCGTTCAAACAGGGAACTGGTTGCCGAGTGGCGCAATTTATCAATCTCATCATTAATCGACGCATCTTTCTCGATATACGTATCCGTATGGGCAATATAAGCTTCCGGCTGATAGTAATCGTAATAGCTGACGAAATATTCCACGGCATTATTGGGAAAAAACTCTTTGAACTCACTGGCCAGCTGAGCGGCCAGCGTCTTATTATGAGCAATCACCAATGTCGGTTTCTGCACCGCCTCAATCACCTTGGCAATCGTAAACGTCTTGCCTGTTCCGGTGGCGCCCAGCAATACCTGCGCCCGGTCGCCCCGCCGGATTCCCGCCGCCAATTTTTCAATTGCCCCCGGTTGATCCCCGGTAGGAACAAACGGCGCCTCCACCTGAAAGGGAACCCCTCCCCCCCGGTGGACTGTATTTAATTTAGGCACAGTATTCATATGATTCACCTGTCTCTGTAGAGCTGGCTGTTGGGACTTGGAACTTGGGACTTGGCACTTGGTACTTGGTAAAATGAACGAGAACTGTCATTGCGAGCGGCAGCGAAGCAATCTCAAGGTCTCTATTGCAGTTTCCAGCTTTGAGATCGCCACGGCTGACGCCTCGCGATGACAACTAGCCAACAGCCAACAGCCAACAAATTATAATTCTCCTTTAATAAATATTATATCATATAAGATCAAAAAACCGCAAAGGCTTATTTTCTCCTAAGCCCTTTCAGCCATTCCCAGATGGCAAACCTTTCCGTCGCCATCTCCGCATATACCTGTTCATGCCCTTCCGGCACCAAAATAACGCCTAAACGGCGTTCATCACCCTGAGTATGCCACCGGCTTTTCTTTTTCAACCGACGGCCGTCCCGCTCAATAACAAGAGGAAATTCCTGTGGTGCGTAGAGAATCGCCGTCCCCAGGTCGGCACCGCAATTGACCGGCCTGCCGTCCAGAGATAACAAGATATCACCCGGCTTCAAACCAAGCTGACGGGCCGGTGTATCCAATACAGTATCCAAGATCATTACCCCGTGATTTGGCGGCACATAACGGGGTTCTCCCTCCGTTTCCCGCCGGTTGTCAAGCTGAATCAACAGTTCGTGCCCCAGGGGACAAAGCAATGCGGCAAAGACCTGCAGCCACTCATATTTTGCCGACAACAGCGCCAGCGCCAGCAGCGTGGCACTGTAAACGGCCAGATGACAGGCCGTCTCCATCCGTCGCCGCAGCGGTGAACTGGTAATGGCCATGTCCGTATAGCCTAAAGCCGCCACTACCGGTGTCAGGGCGTAAACCCAGCGCTGTCCCTCGGGAATTTCAATTCCCAAAGGAAGAAGCGGCCACCAATCGCCTATATGCATCGTTCCCGCAGGCAGATCGCTGCCGGGAACTGCCACTGCCATTAACAGCACCAGCGGCAGCGGCCAAAAATTCTGCAAGCTGAACGCCCCCACCAGCCGGCCGTCGCCTCGACGCAGAATCAACGGCGAAGCACTGTACCTGCCGCTTATAGCAATCAGCAGACTTTCCGTAATGTGAAGAACAGCCACCAATGTCAGGATTTGCGGCACGTTTACATCTGCCGGCCAATTAAATAATATTTTCCCCAGCGCCACAATGCCGCCGGCATAGGCAAAACACAAAAACCGGACACTGACCATCATCAGCAGCAGCGCCAGCGGCCAAATATAATTAAACCCCATCTGATTCAGCGTAACCCCGACTACTGTCAGCAGCACACTGCCAACAATACCGCCTAAAGTACCATAAAAGAGAGTCAATAATACCTGCTGTCGGAGAGAATAACTGCAGACACCAAACATTCGCTTCTGATTGCGCTGCATCGTCCAATACTGATAACCCACCAGCGCCAGAACAATCCAGTACATAAAATCAAAATAAACCGAAATGGTACGGGCAATAATCAGTTGAATCAGATCCTGCCAGGGAAACATGACGTCACCTCAAAGTAGTTAGTAGTTAGGGATGGCGAGGGCTGTTGGTTATTGGCTTTGGGCTTTGGGCTTTGAGCGATTAGCTTTGAGCTGCTGGCGGCCCATCGCCCTTAACCAAACGCTCATAGCCAACAGCCCCTCGCTCCCCATAGGCAAAAAGCGGCTGGGCGAAATGCCAGCCGCGATGCTTTTTTGCCACGTTTCTAGTATGCTACATCTTGGTTTTTATAACCTCAATGGCCTTATCCAACTGAATATCCTGCCCCGGTTCCCTAACTTCCGGCGCTTCGATCTTCACATCCGGTTCAATGCCAATGCCGTTAATCGAACGGTCATTCGGTGTCAGGTACTTGGCAATCGTCAGCTTAATAGCACCGCCATCCAGCCTGAGCAGTGTCTGCACCGATCCTTTGCCATAGGTTTTTGTGCCGACTAATACTCCTGCCCCGGTATCCTGAATAGCGCCGGATACAATCTCCGATGCGCTGGCACTGCCACCATTCACCAGCACCACCGCCGGATACTTAACTGCTTCCAGATTGGAATTATGAACTTCTCTGTGGCCGTCACGGGTGACTACCGATACAACCGGCCCTCTCGGCACAAACCTGCCGGCTACCTTGACGCTTTCCTCCAGCAATCCGCCGGGATTATCGCGAAGATCAAGAATTACGGCCTTCATTCCGTTCTTTTCCAATTCATCATACTTGTGGAAAAAATCATTGGCTGTATTTTCATTAAACATGGAAATACGGATATAGCCGATATTTTCCGGCAGCATCTTGCCGGAAACGGTCTTAATCTGAATATTTGACCGGATTAACGGGTAATCTTTAACCGGTTCGCTGGCTCTGCCGATCGTAAGTGTTACCTGACTGCCTTCCGGACCGCGGATTTTGCTGACTGCTTCGTCCAGAGCCATATCCTGGGTGTCCTGTCCGTCAATTTTCAAAATACGGTCGCCGCTCTTAATACCGGCTTTCTCCCCCGGCGTCCCCTCAATCGGTGAAACAACGGTCAGCACTTTGTCTTTCACCCCAATTACAATACCAACGCCGCCAAAAGATCCTTCCGTCTCAATCATAAATTCCTTGTACATCTTGGCATCCATATAAATAGAATGAGGATCACCCAGCGCGCTGACCATGCCTTTGACCGCTCCGGTCATCAGTGTCTCCACCGGTACATCCTCAACATACCGGGACTTGACAATCTGTATTGCCCGGAAAAGCTTAATCGTACTGGCAACATCGCCGGAGCGGATGTTTAATAGATACAAGAACCCGCTGGCAGTCGCTGCAAAAGTAAACACCACCAGCAAAACAGCCCCAACGATTGCTTTGCGCCGACTCAATAAAACACACCCCAATTCGATATCCGGAATTCAACAGCCCAGACATCTGATTTCCCCAAAAACTACATTTGGCATATAAGTAGCTATATGTAAAATTCCGGCAAAGTATTCCTATAGATATCCCATGGGATCCACCGGCGAACCATTTTCCCGGACTTCGAAATGCACGTGAGGTCCGGTAGCATAGCCGGTAGCTCCTGCCCGGGCAATAATCTGTCCCTTACGAACCCTCTGTCCTTCACTGACCAGAAGTTCTGAATTATGCCCGTAAAGAGTAGTAATTCCATTGCCGTGATCAATAATCACCGCTTTGCCATAACCGCCCATCCAGCCCGCGTCAATCACCACGCCGCTGTCGGCGGCGACTACCGGATCGCCGTAATCGGCCCCGATATCAATACCGCTGTGATAAAGGGCAGTGCCGAAAATCGGATGAGTCCGCCAGCCAAAGGGCGAAGTGATCGGCCCTGATATCGGCCACATCATAGCACCCGTACTGCCGGTGGATGCCCGGGTACTGGAGCTGCTGGAAGCCTGGCTGCGCAGCCGCTGTTCAATCTGGCGGGAAGTCTCCATCAATTCCTTGTACGCTTTTTCCGCCGTATCCCGCTGACTCACGGCAGTACTCAATACTTGTTCCCGATCCTGTTTACGGGCCTGAACCTGCTGCTTCTTTTCCGCCGCCGCCTTTTGCAGCTCCAGCACAACGGCACGATCCCGTTCCAGCTCAGCCCGCTTCTCCAGTATCAGCTCACGTTCGGCTTTTACTTTAAAAATCAAATCCGTATCCTGCTTGATTACCCGTTTTAAAATATCCATGCGGGTGGTAAAATCGCCAAAATCATTAGCGCCCAGCAATACGTCCAGATAACTTACCTGGCCGTTTTCATAAATATCACGCACCCGTTTATTGAGGATCTTCCCCCGCAATGCCAAATCCTTCTCCGCTTTGGCCAAAATCTCCGTATTGGCCTGAATCTTCTGCTGCGTGGCAGTGACTTTTGACGTAATACTGTTATAATCATTTTGGGCGCTGTCCAGATCGCCCTGTACCTGCCGCAGCTGCTCCGATACACTGTCCACCTGATGCTGAGCCTGCGCCGCCTGATTCTGCTGCGCCTGCATCTGCTGCTGAATATTGCCCAGCTGCTCTTCCAAATCATCGGCCAAAACCGGTCCCACGACCGACATGACCATCAATATACTTAAAAAAACTGAACAGTAAATCTGTCTTTTCCGATGCTGCACCGAATCCCTCCTTGAAGATAGCTGTTGGCTATTAGCTGTTGGCTGTTGGCTATTAGCTGTTGGCTTTTGGCTGTTGGCTCATAGCTCATAGCTCATAGCCCACAGCCATCCTTTATCACACCTTCATAAACCGCCGCAGCGAAATGGAACTGCCCAGAGCGCCAATCGCCGCTCCGGTGACCAGCAAAATCAAACTAATATTCGTAATAAACGGATACTGAGGAATGAGCGGCAAAAATGTCAAAGACTCATATACTTCATGGGTCAAGGCGCTATATGTCTGATTAAGCAGCAAAACGGCAATCACCGCTCCACCCATTCCCAGCAAAGTGCCCTCCAGTAAAAAAGGCCAGCGGATAAACCAGTCGGTAGCCCCCACATACTTCATAATGCCGATCTCCCGGCGTCGGGCAAAAACAGTCAAACGAATCGTATTGGAAATAATAAACAAAGCCGCCAGCGCCAAAAACAAAATAAGCACCAGCCCAAATATCCGCATCATTTTTGTCAGGTCAAACAAATGTTCAACCACTTCCTGGCCGAACTTGGCATTCTCCACGCCCTTCAGCTGACCGATAGCCTGGGCCACCGGTTTCACCCGCTCCGGCTTGTCCACCTTGACTTCAAAAGCATTGGGCAGCGGATTTCCGTCTCCCAGCGCCGTCAATATGCTTTGCTGGTCGCCTAAACGCTGCTTGAACCGGGACATGGCTTCATCCTTACTGATATAAAGCACCTGAGTCACACCCGGCAGCTTGGTAATCCGGGTACCGATCTCCCTGGTTTCCAGCTGACTCAGATTATCCTGCAAATAAACGGAAATCTGTACCTGGGATTCCAAAGTCGAAGCCATATTATTCAAATTCAAAACCATGACTAAAAAAATCCCTAAAATTAACAGTGACAGTGCCACCGTGCTGACGGAAGCAAAACTCATCAGCCCGTTGCGGCGCAGAGAAATAAACGCCTCCCGGATAAAATACTCCCAAGTCCTAATCTTCATAGCCGTATACCCCTTTCACCTGATCGCGGACGATACGGCTCTTTTCAATCGCAATGACCCGTTTCTTCATTTTGTCTACCACCGTTTTATCATGGGTAGCCATCACAACGGTTGTGCCATTTTGATTGATCCGGTCAAAAATCTTCATGATCTCCCCGGAGGTATCCGGATCCAAATTGCCCGTCGGTTCGTCGGCAATCACAATCAAAGGACTGTTGACAATCGCTCTGGCAATCGCCACCCGCTGCTGCTCACCGCCGGACAGTTCCGTGGGAAAACAGCGGGTCTTGCTGCGCAGTCCCACCAGATCCAGGACATGATGAACCCGTTTTTGCATTTCCCGCCGGGATGCCTCCACCACCTGCATGGCAAAAGCAATATTTTCATAAACCGTTTTATTCGGCAGCAGCCGGTAATCCTGAAACACAATTCCCAGCGCCCGCCGCAGATAAGGCACCTCGCCGGGAGACAAGTCGCTGATATTGCGGCCGTTTACGATGAGCTGGCCGTGAGTCGGCAATTCCTCCCGCAGAATTAATTTTACAAAAGTAGACTTACCGGCACCGCTGGGGCCGACAATAAAAACAAATTCGCCTTTTTCAATATCTAGAGTGACATCCGAGAGGGCGACGGAGCCATTATCGTATATCTTCGAAACGTCTGTCATGTGAATCATAACTGCCACTCCCTCTTCTCTTTTCTATGTTTTTTGCCATGTCCTAAATATGATTTGACATTTTTAGTGAAAAACCTTCTCTTGTGACATTTTTTTTCATTTGAATGCAATGATGCCCAATGCCGTTAGCGTATTATTTCCGCAATATAGAGAGTCGTCGCTCCCAGCACCAGCAGCAATCCCAGATACCACCATAATACCGTCAGACGCTGTTCTGCCGTTAACCGGTAGTAATAAGCGTTTTCCCTTTCCTCCCCCTGCCAGAGACGAAACAGGGAAAACAGAAAAACCAATAAAATAAAAAAATTGCCGGTATATAAAAACAACAAGCCAATGGCGATACTGCCCACCCACCACATGTGAGGCGATATAGCACCGGCAATTCGCCCGCCGTCCAACGGATCACAAGGAATTAAATTGAACAGATTCAGCAAACCGGCAGTATAAGCCAGTACCAGCATAAGAATACTGTCCGTCCAAAAATATACGGCCAGACAAACCAACGCGCTGAGAGTGCCGGCTGCCGGACCGCCGATGGCAATATTGGCTTCCATCCTGGCATTAACCGGTTCCCGTTCCAAACTCATCGCCGCACCGATAAAGGGCAGGAACACCGGTCCCGACGCCGGTACGCCAACCGCTCTGGAGGCCCCGATATGACCCGCTTCATGAATAGACAACAATATAACAAAACCGACCGCAAAATTCATGCCAAAAGCCAGAGCATAAACTGCCAGCGACACTAACAAAGAAGCCGCCATTACTACCGTCGGTCCCCCATGCACCAAAGCCGTCAGCCCCAGTATGAACAAAAGCACCCGGCGCACCAAATTTCTCCCCAGATAAATGACCCGCCACGGCTTCATAGGCATTCCTCCTTTGTTGGCTGTTGGCGTTTGGCTGTTGGCTTTTAGCTCTTAGCCCATAGCCCATCGCTCATCGCCAACAGCTCATCACCAGCAAAAAAACGACTCTCTACATGTATATTCATGCAGGAGTCGTTCTATGTGGTAAAGAGGGATGGTTGGCTTTGGGCTTTTAGCCAACAGCTCATCGCCCATCGCCAACAGCCATTGTTTTACTTCTTCCGCCTCACTACTCGTTTTGCGGCTTCAACAATATCAGCGGCTGTCAGATGGTACTTCTTCAGTAAAGCGGCAGGGGTGCCGGATTCACCGAAGGTATCCTGCACGCCGACCCGTTCCATGGGAACCGGCTGATGTTCCACCAGCACTTCCGCCACGGCGCTGCCGAGGCCGCCGATAATGTTATGTTCTTCGCAGGTAACAATCGCACCGGTATCCCGGGCCGCTTTGCAAACAGCCTCCACATCAATCGGCTTAATAGTGTGAATGTTCAGCACCCTGGCGCTGATTCCGGCAGCCAGCAATTCTTCCGCAGCCTCACGGGCCGCGCTGACCATTACCCCGCTGGCAATCAGCGTCACATCCTTACCGTCGGCCAGCTCCACGGCTTTGCCGTGCTGAAATTCATAATCGTCGCCGAACAGTTCAGGCACCGCCATACGACCAAGACGGATATATACCGGGCCGCGATATTCGGCGGCAAAAGCAATGGCCTGACGGGTTTCCGCCGCATCTGCCGGAACGATAACCGTCATATTGGGGATGCTGCGCATCAGAGAGATATCCTCGATCGCCTGATGAGAAGCCCCGTCTTCCCCTACTGTCAGGCCGGCATGAGTCGCCGCGATTTTCACATTCAGCCGGGGATAGCAAATCGAATTCCGCACCTGTTCAAACGCCCGTCCGGCGGCGAACATAGCAAAAGAAGAAACAAAAGGAATTTTGCCGGCAGCCGCCAGTCCGGCGGCCGTTCCCATCAAATTCTGCTCGGCAATGCCGACATTAAAAAAACGCTCAGGAAAGGCTTTGGCAAATAGATTGGTTTTGGTAGATTTCGATAAATCCGCATCCAGCACAATAATATCTTTATTCAGCGCGCCCAACTCCCGGAGGGCTTCGCCGTATGCTTCCCGTGTTGCTTTTCCCATTACTAACACCTCTCCTTAATCATCAAGCTCGCTGAGGAACAACTGGCATTCCTCGCGGCTGGGCGCCTTGCCGTGCCATTCCGCCGCATTTTCCATTTCACAGACTCCTTTGCCTTTAACAGTATGCGCGACGATCATGGTTGGCCGATCTTTTACGGTTTTTGCAGTTTGAATGGCAGCATAAATAGCGTTCATATCGTGGCCGTCGATCTCCAGAACATTCCAGCCGAAAGATTGCCATTTTTCCGGAATCGGCAGCGGCGACATCACCTCAGCAATCGGTCCGTCAATCTGCAGCCCGTTAAAATCAACGAAAGCCGTCAGATTATCCAGCTTATAGTGAGGGGCAAACATCGCCGCCTCCCATACCATGCCTTCCTCCAGCTCGCCGTCCCCCAGCAGAGCATACACCCGGTAATCTCTGCCATCCAGCCGGCCGGCCAGAGCCATGCCGTTAGCCGCTGCCAAGCCCTGCCCCAGAGAACCGGTAGACATATCCACCCCCGGAACGTCCTTCATACTGGGATGTCCCTGAATGCGGCTGTCAATTTTCCGCAGCGTCAGTAATTCCTCGGCGGGAAAGAATCCCTTCTCCGCCAAAGTCGCATATAAAACCGGAGCGGCATGTCCTTTTGACAGTACAAACCGATCCCTGGCAGGATCAGCCGGGTTCCGGACATCCACCTTCATTTCCGCAAAATACAGCACCGTTAAAATATCGGCTGCCGACAAAGAACCGCCGGGATGACCTGACTTAGCCTCAGTAACAGCGGCTATAATATTACGGCGTATCGCTCTGGCGTGCTTTGCCATTTGGGTTAATTGATCCTGTGTAAGTTTATCAGCCATAGTAATTCAACCTCCTCTATCTATCATCAGGATGATCCTTTAATCTGAGAAAAGCCTTCGCCCATGACTTCATGGGCATCTGCCACGATCACAAAGGCCTTCGGATCCATCCGGTAAATCAGTTCTTTCAGCCGGGTCACTTCACCTGTGCTAATGACGCAAAGCAGCATTTCCCGGGCGTGACCGGTATATCCTCCCCGGCTTTGCAGAAAAGTAACGCCGCGGCCCATATCCTGTAAAATCCCGTCCGCCAGTTCTTCCGGAAACAGAGTGACAATCAAAAAGGCCTTGGCGGAACTGGGTCCCACTTGAATCAAATCAATAATCCTGGTCGTAACAAATAAAGAAATGAGTGCATACAGAGACAGCTCCGCACTATGAAAAGCCACCCCGGCAGAAGCGATGACAAAGAAATCCACACTAAGGAGAGCCTGCCCGACACTGATGCCGAACAGTTTATTCAAAATGGCAGCCGCCAAATCCGTTCCCGCCGTAGTTCCCTTAAACCGGAACACCATCCCCATGCCGACACCGGCCAAAACGCCGCCATACAGTGAACTCAGGAGCAAATCCTGAGTCAGTACCGGCACAAAAGGAGCTGACCCATCAATCGCCAGGGACAAAACCAGCGCCCCGAACAGCGTATTGATGCCAAACCGGGCTCCCAGCACTTTCACACTGAGGAGAAACAAAGGAATATTCATCGCCAGCATCGTGATCCCCACCGGCCAGCCCAGCACATAATGGAGCACCGTGGCCATACCGCTGACGCCGCCGGCGGCGACCTTGTTGGGAATCAGAAACATATTCAGGCTGACCGCCGTAATGACAGCTCCCAGTGTGATACCGAGATAGTCACGCCACCACATCTTCACACTATCGCCTACCTTGGAATTTTCCCACCAGTTCCATCGCTAATTCGGCATTATAACAGGCTTTTTCCCGCAGTGCATGAATCCGTTCCTCCCGGCGTCTGTTAGGCTGGTTGATTTCCGGCCACAATGACCGGACTTTGTCTAATAAATGATCCACCGTTACATTTTTCAATGTTCCCACATGTTGTTCGCCCAGAGTTTCTAAAAAACGGTCGATCTTAGGATCATAGGAAATGCCAATCATCGGCACATGCATAATGGCAGCAAAAATCAAGGCATGCAGCCGCACACCGATTAGCATATCCATGTTGCCAATAATAGATAACAATTCACTGGTGGTATATTTTTCATTCAGCACCGTTGCCGGTCGGCAGGTACGGCCGGCGACTTTTTGGGCAACCGTCAAGTCTTCCGGGCACTGCATCGGTAAAAATATAATCCGGGCGCCGAATTCGGCCGTAATTTTGTCGGACGTCTGAGCCAGCACCTGCTTATAGTAACTCCAGTCCTTCCATTCCCGCACCGATATGCCGACCAAAGGGGAAGCCCCCTCCAACCCATGCTGGCGCAGAATGCTCCGGCCAATCTGTTTATCAACAGGATGCATAGCCACCACCGGATCGGCAGTAACGTAAACCGGCGGTTTATAGACTTTAAGCCGTTTCAATTCATCCCGGGAACCTTCATCCCGTACGGTAATCAAATCCACCATATTGCCAATATAGCGCATGGCACCTTTAGCCAAAGATCCCCGCACCGGTCCTATGCCTTGTGCATAGAGCATTACCGGTTTGCCCAACTTTTTCGCCAGCATCATAATGCTCAGATAATAATATAAACTGCGGTCGCTGGTAACATCCTGCAACAGGCTACCGCCGCCGCTGATTAACAAATCACTGTGAGACAGTACCCGTACAATCTCCGGATAGTTTAAACGGTGTATCGCCGCTACGCCGTGCCGCTCCCGGGTATCAACCGGATTGCCGGAAATGACGGTCAATTTTACCTCAGGATCCAGATCCGTTAATACCTCGATCATCGCCGTCAGCATCGCCTCATCGCCGGCATTGGCGAAGCCGTAATACCCGGAAATTACGATCTCACTCATCTTGGGCAGGTCTCCTTCCCAACAGAAACGACAGATAATGAAGGATCTGCACGCCAATTACCGCCAAAATGCCAAAAGCGATTCCCGCCGCCAAACCGTCCAATCCCCGGACAAAAGACATAAGAATCGGGGTACGGATATGAGCGAAGGTTTCCACCAGGGAACCCTGGCCGATCGTCGCCGCCACTACCAGCGCATAATGAAGCACCCGGGGCCACTGACGGTACAGTGCCATTACCGCCAAAATAAACGCGGGATGACCGATCATAAATTCCTTTTCCCGCGGCCGGGCATACATGGCTTGCTCCAAAAATGAGCGGAATTTCAGTTCCACATTCGGCACCGGTACCCCGGCAGTATGTCCCGAACGACCGACGAACACCCAGGCGCCTACCGCCACAACCGCCAATACCAGCAATGATTTGATATAAACCGGATAATCCAGAATCCGAACCATCTGCTGCCAGACACTGCGGGGTTCGACCGACTTGCTGAACAGACTGTACCTGGCCAGATAAGTCAGGGATATTAATAGCAGCGGCGCCACAAAGGTTAGTTTCACACCGCGGAATATTTCCATTTCCAATAGAAAACGAACATCGCCCAGCAAAGCGCCGACATAAAAGCCGCCAATCAGCGATAAACAAACCGTGATTGCCAGATCCCGCACACCGTCAATTAAAATTCGGGTCAAGGGAGCTCCGCCGTGAGGCGGGGCACTGCGCCAGCGATCCAGCTGCCAGGTCATGGCCAGCACCGGGAACAAAATAGCGCTTGCCGTCGCTGCGGCCTGCCTTACAAGCATACCGCCTTTGAATAGAGGCAGAGTCAAAATCAGCCCGATAACCACCAGCAAAATATATTGATAGCGTCGGGAAAATGGACGCACCAATGTCAAAAATAATACTCCGGCGGCCGTAGCCCCGACAATCACCACTGCCAGCAGCAGCGGGCTGGGAAAATACGGTCGAAAGGTACCGGCCCGGCCTAAAGTAAAGTTTTTTGCCAACAAAGCATCCCGGATTCCGGATACATAGGCCAGATTCGTCTCCACCAGCGTCTTGCCGGCTTCCGGCTTATCGTATTTGCGCAGTAGATTAATACGAATATTCCGTTCCTGATCGGTCAGCTGCCAGCGTTGAATCGCCTCGGCCAGTTTCAGTTTCGGCTGCTCATCTTTGGGAATGACATAGGCCCGGGCTGCCTGATAATCATTAGCCGCCGCCAGTGGAAGAAGCCCCTCCTGTTTCACAAACTGCAGCTGCAGAGGATGTTCAATCATAGCCAGTGTCAGCCTCCTGGCTTTCATCTGCTGTACGACCAATGGCAGCTGATCCGGAAACCCTAATGTCTGTTCGCCGACAAACATAATACCGGAAACATTGTCCACAGCGTCCAGACGCTGAAATACGGCTTCCACATCTTCCGCCCGAACTTTTGTATAATTCGTCGGCCGCGCCATAACGTAAAAGCCCTGCCCAACTACCTCCCGCATCTCATCGGTAGGCAGTCCCAGATTCCATTTAAGTATTTTCTCAAAATTTGCTTTTACATCCAGCACCGGATGAATGCCGTCGGTAAGCAAAGCTACTCGATCCGGGCTTAACCGGCGAATCAGATCACTTTGCACTTCGGCAAACACCTGTTGATCCTGCCCCACGACATACACATCGTCGGACTGAATCATTCCTTCTTCTACCAGGCGCCGCCAGTTGGCTTCCATTAGAGCGCCGGTTCGGTATTGATGGAGAATTTGGGCACCGGATACAGCGGTCACTTTACCGCTTTTATTCAGCTTTTCCAACGTCATTTCATACACTGCCAGAGAAGTAACCCCGGACTCTTTGAACTCCTGCATTAGCGTATGAACGGGAATACCCTCTATCTGAGCCAGCTCCACAACCTCTTCATAGTCCATTACCATCTCGACTTGATAATTGCTCTCCTCTACCTGATGGCGCTGCCAGCCAATCGTCAGTGCCGCTGCAAAACCAATAAAGATGAGGGCGACCAAAACCTTGTTATATCTAAACTCGATCAAAAATCTCTCCACCTTACACAAAAATATCATTGACAAAAATATACATAATAACGATTAGTATGCACCAATTACAAATTGTTAAACCTGCCGCAGCCGATGCGGCAGATTATGTGCGAATTTATGTTATTCTGCCACTTCCTGCTAATATCCTGCCGCCGGAAGAAATTTATTTGCCGCTCCCTCCCTGATTATCGGTATAAATCACTACTTTTCCCTGCTCCATTACGACATCCCGCACCGTTACCCCAAACGGCAGCTTCTTCAAATCCAGGAGCGGAATTTCGGTTAGCGCCGCACCGCCGATATTACCCACAACCGTATTATTGATCAAAAACCGCTCGGTAACAAACTTCACCTTTTGGCTGTCAACAGCAATACGCCCCTCCAGAGTAATCCCCACATTGGCAAAATTGCCAATGGCGAAACTGCTGCTGGCCGTCACCTTATCGGGGGTAATCGCCACAGCCGCATTCCTGATTCCCTTTACCGACTGGTTCAAATAACGGGCCAGTTCCGCCTCAGTCAGCGTTCCCACAACCTGAACATTCCCCACTGACTGAAGCACAATGGTCTGATGTTCCAGCAGAGCGTTCCGGTCCAGCTGCACATCAGTCATCACACCATTCAGTTCACTGAATGTCAATTTATCGGTTTTGGCATTGACCGCCGACAGGGTGATCTTGTCAAAGCTGCCCCCCAGCATTCCCAGGGCCGGCTTCTTCTCCAACTGGACACTGACCTGATCGCTGCCGGTCTGACTCTTCATCCCCTGGGACACCATCTGGGAAACAACAGGGGGCAACAGCATCTGGCCGGCTGCCAGCAGTACGCCCAGCACTGCCAAAATTCCAATCAGGCGTTTCATCTCGACGCCTCCTTTTCCCTTCCTTACAAACCCTTTTTTAAATAGGCTTCAATGAAAGGATCAATTTCACCGTCCATTACGGCCTGCACATTGCCGGTTTCTTCATTGGTACGGTGATCCTTGACCATGCTGTAGGGATGAAATACGTAGGAACGGATTTGACTGCCCCATTCAATGGCCTGATATTCACCGCCCAGTTCGGTTTTCATCGCCGCCTGCTTTTGCCGTTCCAATTCAAACAATTTAGCCCGCAGCAGCCGCATACACTGTTCCCTATTCTGGATTTGCGACCGCTCGCTTTGACATTGAGCCACCGTACCTGTAGGCAGATGGGTCATCCGCACGGCGGAATCCGTCTTATTAATATGCTGACCGCCGGCGCCGCTGGCCCGATAAGTATCGACCCGCAAATCCGCCGGATTAATTTCAATCTCCACCGTGTCGTCAATTTCCGGCATCACATCCACCGCCGCAAACGAAGTATGACGGCGGCCGCTGGCATCAAAGGGGGAAATCCGCACCAAACGGTGCACCCCTTTTTCCGCCTTTAAATACCCGTAAGCATTATGCCCGGAAATCAGCATGGTCGCACTTTTGACCCCGGCTTCATCTCCCGCCAGAAAATCCATCGTCTCGACCTTAAAATTATTTTTTTCCGCCCAGCGGACATACATTCTAAGCAGCATCTGGCACCAATCCTGAGCCTCCGTACCACCCGCACCGGCATGCAGTGTCAAAATGGCATTATTGGCATCATATTCCCCGGACAGCATCAGCGTCAGCTCCAGATGTTCAATATCATCATTAATCTGCTGCAAGGCAGCAGACACCTCCGGATAGACGCTTTCATCCTGCTCATCCATCCCCAGCTGCCACAAAACCGCCAAATCACTGTAACGATCATGAATCCGATGATACCCGCCGGCCGAATCTTTCAGCGCCGTTACTTCCTGCATCACCTTCTGCGCCGCTTCCGGTTCGTCCCAGAAACCAGGCGCGCCCATTTCATTTTCTAAATCGGCAATTTTCTCCTCTTTACCGGCTACGTCAAAGAGAAACCCTGATTTCTTCTATTTTTTCCTCTAATTTGCTCAGTTCTACCCGTAAATCTTCCAACAAGTCCCTCGCCTCCAAAAATTATCACTTATTTAAACCGCAGCAGCGTTTGTATTTCTTGCCCGAACCGCAGGGGCACAGGTCATTCCGACCGATATGCTCCTTGTTGACCACCGGCTGATGAACCGGCTTCTCCTGATCCCCCTCGCCGTGAGTCGCCTGGGCATTTTGCAAATGATCTTCCGGCTGAGACACAATATTCACCCGGTAGATATATTTCACAATATCTTCCTGAATATGATCAATCATCTGCTGGAACATATCATAGGCTTCGATCTTATACTCAATCAGCGGATCCCGCTGCCCGTAAGCGCGAAGCCCAATGCCTTCCCGCAGCATATCCATAGCATCCAGATGCTCCATCCATTTGGCATCCACCACTTTCAGCATAACAACCTTTTCCAATTCCCGCATGCTGTCGGCGCCAAACAACGTTTCCCTGGCATCATAAGCCTGAGTGGCAACAGCCAAAAGTTCCTCCCGCAGCTCTTCCCGGCTGAGTTTTTCCAATTCAGCCTGTTTCAAACGGCCCTCGGGGGCAAAATATTCTTCGCAGGCTTCAATTAAACCGGCATAATCCCACTCTTCCGGATATACTTTTTCATCCGCATACAATTCCATAGACTGGTCAAGCATCTTTTCAACCATATTGAAAATATTTTCCCGCATATTGTCGCCGGTCAGAATCTGACGGCGCTGACCGTAAATCACTTCCCGCTGCTGGTTCATCACATCGTCATACTCCAGCACATGTTTCCGCATGTTAAAGTTGCGGGCTTCCACTTTCTTCTGAGCCTGCTCAATGGAGCGGGTTATCAGCTTATGCTCAATCGGCTCATCTTCTTCCATTCCCAGCTTATCCATAATACTGGAAATGTTATCGGAACCGAACAGCCGCATCAAATCATCTTCCAGCGACAAGTAGAACCGGGTCGATCCGGGATCCCCCTGACGGCCGCAGCGGCCCCGCAGCTGGTTGTCAATCCGGCGGCTCTCATGCCGTTCGGTACCTACGATATGCAAACCGCCTAATTCCGGCACTCCTTCACCCAACACAATATCCGTGCCACGTCCGGCCATATTGGTCGCAATCGTAACCGCTCCCCGCTGACCGGCGCCGGCCACAATTTCAGCTTCCATTTCATGAAACTTAGCGTTCAGCACATTATGGGGAACACCCTGCCGCTTTAACAGCCCGCTCAGCTCCTCCGACTGAACAATCGAAGTCGTCCCGACCAGCAGCGGCTGGCCTTTGGCGTGGCGCTCGGCAATCTCCTTGACGACCGCCTTATATTTGGCCCGCTTCGTCTTATAAATCGTATCCGGGAAATCCTCCCGGCGAACCGGCATATTCGTAGGAATCACAATAACATCCAAATTGTAAATCTTGCGGAATTCCGACTCCTCCGTCTTGGCCGTACCGGTCATCCCGGCCAGCTTCCCATACATCCGAAAATAATTCTGGAAGGTGATCGAAGCCAGCGTCTGGCTCTCCCGCTCAATCTTCACATTTTCCTTCGCCTCTATCGCCTGATGCAAACCGTCGGAATAACGGCGGCCGAACATCAACCGTCCGGTAAATTCATCGACAATAATCACTTCGCCGTCCTTCACCACATAATCCCGGTCCCGTTTCATCAAAGCCTGGGCTTTCAAAGCCTGAGTAAAGTGGTGAGACAGTTCGATATTTTCACTTTCATATAAATTTTTTACATTTAAAGCCTTTTCAGCCTTAGCAATCCCGCTTTCCGTCGGCGCTACCGTATGGAGTTTTTCATCCACCGTATAATCGTCGCCTTCTTTCAGCTTCGGCACCACCTTGGCCAGAACGTAATACAAATCAGTGGACTTTTCCCCCGGACCGGAAATAATCAGCGGCGTCCGGGCCTCATCCACCAAAATACTGTCCACTTCATCGACAATAGCGTAATTTAGCTCCCGCTGCACCATTTGATCCTTATAAATAACCATATTATCCCGTAAATAGTCGAAACCGAATTCATTATTCGTCCCATATGTAACATCGGCATTATAGGCCATACGCCGCTCGGGAAAATCCAGGCCGTGAACCACCAGACCAACCGACAATCCCAGGAAGCGGTACAATTTCCCCATCCACTCGCTGTCACGACGAGCCAGATAATCGTTGACCGTAACCACATGAACGCCCTTCCCGGTTAAGGCATTTAAATAAACCGGCAGCGTCGCCACTAAGGTTTTCCCTTCACCGGTACGCATCTCGGCAATATTTCCCTCATGCAGCGTAATACCGCCCAGCATCTGCACATCAAAATGGCGCATCCCCAGGATCCGGCGGGAAGCTTCCCGTACCACGGCAAAAGCCTCCGGCAGAAGCTCCTCCAGTGTTTCGCCATCCTCCAGACGGCGTTTGAACTCCCCTGTCTTCCCCGTCAGGGAAACATCGCTCATATTTTGCAGCTCCGGCTCCAGACGACTAATGTTTTCCACATATTCCGTCATACGCTTTATTTCTTTTTCATTATCATCGCCAAACAAATTTTTGATAAAACTCAGCAACAAATATCAACTCCTTGATTCTGGCGCTTATATTCTTTATATAATACACCTATCTTAAAATTTTATCAGAGTCCGGAAGGAAAGTCAAAAATAGGATGACCGTCCTTAAACCGCTGGCAGCGTATCTTTTCGGCTATTTATGTCAATACTGAAACTAAGCAAAATATTCCAGTCTGCGCTGAAATTTCAAATAAAGGAGCGTGTCCCTGCCCATGAATAAAATTGAAACTATCGGACAAATTGCCGATTTAAAAGACACCGGCTATAAAAACGCCCTGGCAGTCTCCGTCTTAATCGAACTGCTGATTGATAAAGGCCTGTTCACCCGGCAGGAATTTGCCGCCAAAGCCAGCCGGGTGGACAGGGATACTTTGGCCGAAGCCGCTCTGCTGTGCCGGATGAACCGCTGACATTATAAAAAATCACCGGAGCATCTGCCCCGGTGATTTTTATTTTCTCTTAAAATTCCGGCTCAATCAAGCCGTAGTTGCCGTCGCGGCGGCGATACACCACATTGACTTCTTCCGTCTCTGAATTCGCAAACACATAGAAATCATGATTGATCAAGTTCATCTGCATAACCGCTTCCTGCACATCCATCGGTTTTACAGCAAACCGCTTTGTCTTCACAACCCGAAACTCATCACTGTCCGTAACTTCCTGACTCACATTGGGTACTAACTCGCCTTTAAAGGTTCCCCCCCGGAGTTTTCGCGCCAGTTTGGTTTTATATTTTTCAATCTGCTTTTCCAGCTTTTCAATTACAAGATCAATGGAAGTATACATATCGGCTGTCGACTCTTCGCCCCGCAGCAACATGCCATTAACAGGTACGGTAACCTCAACGATATGCCGTCCCTTTTCTACGGTGAGGATAACGGTAATCTCCCCAAGCGAGGCAAAATACTTAGTTACCTTGCCGACACGCTTGGCAACATAATCCTTTAGCGCTGGTGTGATTTCAATGTTTTTTCCTCTTACAGTTATTGCCATAATACCACATCCCCTTTCTGCTTCCTACTTAGTATTATTCTCCTAAAAGGAAAAAATTCCTGTCACACAATTCTAAAAAATTAAAAACCCGGCCTAAGCCGGGTTGTTAATACAAGTGAAATAAAATTATGCCTTTGTAACGTTCGCTGCCTGAGGTCCGCGTGCACCTTCGACGATATCGAACTGTACTTCCTGGCCTTCAGTCAAAGTTTTGAAACCCTGTTCCTGAATTGCAGAGAAATGTACGAAAACGTCGCCGCCATCTTCTCTTTCAATAAATCCATAGCCCTTTTCGGAACTGAACCATTTAACTTTACCAATCATTCTAAAAACTCCTCCTAAAATAAACTACCGGTCAAAAGATGACCACGACATAGAGTATAGCACTTCTGGTTATAACTGTCAATGCAAATGAAAGAAAAGCCGAGAAAAATTTCTATTTTTTCCCATTATAATATTTTTGATAAAAAAGCCCTGGTCCGTTCTTCCCGGGCATGACTAAAAACAGCCTCCGGCGTTCCTTCTTCCACAATACACCCTTCATCCATAAAGAGCACCCGGTCGCCCACCTCCCGGGCAAACCCCATCTCGTGGGTAACAACCACCATTGTCATACCTTCCCGGGCCAAAGCCTTCATTACATCCAGCACTTCATTAATCATTTCCGGATCCAGCGCTGAAGTCGGTTCGTCAAACAGCATAACCCTAGGGCGCATCGCAAGTGCCCGGGCGATAGCCACCCGCTGCTGCTGCCCGCCGGAAAGCTGTTCCGGATAAGAATCCGCTTTATCCGACAACCCGACCTTAGCCAACAGATCCATAGCAATCTTTGCCGCGTCACCTTTCGAAAGCTTCCGAACCCGAACCGGCGCCAGCATGATATTCTCCCGTACTGACATATGGGGAAACAGATTAAACCGCTGGAATACCATCCCCACCTCAGCCCGGACTTTATTAATATTCGCCTTATTGGTCAAAGGAATCCCGTCAACCACAATTTCTCCTTCGCTGGGCTGCTCCAAAAAATTGATGCAGCGCAGCAGCGTACTTTTTCCCGAACCGCTGGGGCCGATGACTACAACAACCTCTTTTTCCTTGATATAATTGCTGATTCCCTTCAATACATGGAGACTGCCAAATTTTTTATGGACATTTTTAATGCTTATCATCAATTTTATACCTCCGCTCCAAATAATCCACCAAGCGGGAAATCGTCAGTGTCATCATGAGATAAATAAAGGCAACCGTCAGCCAGATTTCAAAAGAGCCGTACGTACGAGCGATAATCAATTGCCCCCGCCGGGTCAGTTCCTCAAAGCCGATCACCGAAACCAGGGAAGAATCTTTCAGCATAGCAATAAACTCATTACCCAGCGGCGGGATAATCCGCTTAAAAGCCTGAGGAAGAATCACAAAGCGCATAGTCTGAGCCCACGTCATCCCCAGGGACCGGCCGGCTTCCATTTGTCCTCTGTCAATGGATTGGATGCCGGCGCGAAAAATCTCCGCTACATAAGCGCCGCTATTAATACTGCAAGCCGTAATCGCCGCAATAAAAGGATCGATTCGCTGTCCAACAACAAGGGGCAGCGCAAAATAAATCAGAAAAATTTGCACCAGCAGCGGCGTACCGCGAATAAAGTCAACATAAACAGCAGCAGCAGCCTTAATCAGCCAGGTTTTCGACAGACGCGCCATCCCCACAAACATCCCGATCAGCAGGCCAAACCCCACACTCAAAGCGGTAATCTGTATCGTTACTCCAGCCCCCATCAATAACAGAGGAAAAGAACGCCCAATCAAATCAAAATCAAAATTCATCGTTGATCCACCCTTATTTAAGCTAATGATGTATATTCATGCACATTCAAATTATATGCACACATTTGGAGCCTGTCAATAGGCGTGTTTGGCGTTTGGCTCATAGCGCATGGCTCATAGCATTTGGAACTTGGCACTTGGCGGTTGGCGGTTGGCGGTTGACGGTTGACGCTAAATTATGTCATTGCGAGCCGCAGCGAAGCAATCTCACAGCTGCGGTTGCCTCTTCTGCGTTGAGATCGCCACGGCTAACGCCTTACGATGACACAACCTGGCTTCCCCGCTCACCATACACCGCAGTTGTAAAAAAAATAAGCGCGACATGTGTCGCGCTTATCCCGTTACCTTATTCCTGAGGCGGCTTTTTACCAAACCACTTTACGTATATTTTTTCATACTCGCCGTTCTTTTTCAATTCATCCAACGCCTTATCAATCTTCCCGATCAGTTCGGTGTTTTTCTTGGCAGTGGCAATCCCATAATCTTCGGCGCTGAGTAAATCGCCTACAGTTTTTACATCTTTCCCGCCGGCTTTAGTAATATAGTATTCATTCACCGGATTATCATTGATGACAGCCTCTACGCCGCCGGCTTTCAGTTCCATAAAAGCATCCGGCGGAGTATTGAACTCACGGACCTTGGCATTGTTGATTTTTTGCGCTTCCTTAGCGCCGGTAGTGCCAATCTGTACGGCGATATTTTTCCCCTCCAGATCTTTAAAACTCTTCACCGCGTTATTGTCCGCTTTGACAACGATACTTAACCCGGATTTATAATAAGGTTTGGAAAAATTCACTTTCTGGGCCCGTTCACTGTTAATTGTCATACCGGAAACGATTACATCGATATTGCCGGCTTCCAGTGCCGGAATCAGACCGTCAAAGCCCATACTGACAATTTGAACCTCATATCCCATTTGCTTCCCAATTGCTTGGATTAAATCCATATCGAACCCAACATAAGCCTTACTTTGTTCATCCTGAAACTCAAACGGAGCAAACCCCGGTTCCGTACCCACCTTCAAGACTTTCTGGTTAGGGGCCGCCGCCTTCTGCCCGCATCCGGTCAAGCCGAAAGCAAACAGAAACATACCTACCACAATAAGTGCAATCACCTTTTTCGACATAAAAATCCTCCTTTAATTTCGCTAATTCGTATTTATAATTATACATATGAGCGTATAAAATTTCAAGAACCATTTTTGAGCCATGACTCATAGCGCTTGGAGATTGGCACTTGGCACTTGGAAATTGGCACTTGGAAATTGGAAATTGGGACTTGGCTCATAGCGTTAGAACGAAGGGGCTCATGGCGCATGACTCATAGTCCAAGCTTCCAAACAAAAAGCCCGGAAATAAATCCCGGGCGTAATTTATATCGTTTCAGTCACCAAGATATCCCTATTCTTCGCCTTGCTCCTTACGGGCAGTAAAACAATCGCGGCAATAAATAGGACGATCATTGCGTGGTTTAAAAGGTACCTGGGTTACCGCACCGCACTGGGCACAAACTGCTTCGTACATTTCCCGCTGATGCCCTTCGCCGCCTTCACGGCTGCGTCTTCTGGCATCACGGCATTCGCGGCAACGCACCGGTTCATTTTCAAAGCCTTTTTCTGCGTAAAACTCCTGTTCCCCCGCTGTGAAAACAAACTCTTTTCCACAATCCTTGCACTTAAGAGTTTTGTCCTGAAAAGCCATTAAAGAAATCCCCTCACCTTATGAAATTTAAGGACCTTTGCTTAGCCGACCTGGTCTTTGACCCCACACTCGCCTGCTGGAAGGTTTGCTAC
>JBDKTO010000061.1 GCA_039680175.1 Veillonellales bacterium
GTTTTCAAGGAACACTCGGCTGTTCTCAGCCTGCTGCCGTTTGCGACGACGCGCATGGATGCGCTAGTGTCGAGGGTGTGCCATGGACGGCACGCTTACCCGAGACAGCTTTTATATATTACCACGGTTTAACCACTATGTCAATATTTATTTCCCCAATTCTCAACAACCTATCAGCTATTTACTCCATTTAATCTTTACGACTGAACTGATAGGTTGTTATTCTAACCAAATCAATATGAACTTTATTCTACTATAATCCGATGATAGCTTTTCTTGCCTTTACGGATGATTAAGCTATTGCTGTCAAACAGAGCCGCATTCAGCAAGAAATCAGGATCAAGGATCTTAGCCTCGCCGATATAAAGACCGCCTTGTTGAATTAGCCGCCGACCTTCGCTTTTAGATGCGATAATTCCCGTATTGGCAAGCACATCAATCAGCTTTTTCCCTACACTATCCGATCGAATTGTCACCGTCGGTGCATTATCCAATGCTCCGATTCCGCCGAATAACGCTTCCGCCCCCTGCTGAGCCTTTTCAGCTTCTTCCTGGCCGTGGACCAGCTTTGTAACTTCAAAGGCCAGGGTTTTCTTGGCAATATTAATTTCTTTATCTTTAAGTGCACCTAGCCGGTGAACCTCAGTCATTGGCAAAAAGGTAAGCAGCGCTAAGCATTTTTCTACATCAGCATCATCAACATTGCGCCAATACTGATAAAAATCATAAGGAGAAGTTTTTTCGCCGTCAAGCCACAAAGCACCTTTCTCCGTCTTACCCATCTTTCTCCCATCACTTGTGGTGAGAAGAGTAAAGGTAAGTCCGTAGGCCGGTTTACCTTCTTTGCGGCGAATAAGATCCGCCCCGGCAAGAATATTGGACCACTGGTCGTCGCCGCCCATTTGCATAATGCATCCGCACCGGCGGTTGAGTTCTAAAAAATCATAACCCTGCATTAACATATAGTTAAACTCCAGGAAAGATAACCCTTTTTCCAATCGCTGCTTAAAGCATTCAGCAGTCAACATGCGATTGACTGAAAAATGAACGCCAATATCCCGGAGAAATTCCACATAATTAAGTCCCAGCAACCAATCCGCATTATTAAGTAATAATGCCTTGTCATCAGTAAAATCAATAAATCGCTGCATCTGTTTTTTAAAGCGTTCGCCGTTATGCCTTATATCATCCTGCGTCATCATTTTTCGCATATCCGTCTTGCCTGAGGGGTCCCCTACCATCGCTGTTCCACCGCCAATGAGACAGACAGGACGATGACCGGCCCGCTGCATATGTGCCATAACCATCATTCCCAGAAAATGGCCAACATGCAGGCTGTCGGCAGTAGGATCGAACCCAATATAAAATGTAATCTTTTCTTTTGCTAACAGTTCGGCAATCTCATCGTCGTGAGTAAGCTGTTGGACAAACCCACGTTCTTTAAGAGTATCAAGAACATTCATTGCTCAAAAGCCTCCTTTTATTTATCAAATCTATATTAAATCCAAATTCTTTTCAAGAAGGACAAAAAACTCCTGACAAGTCAGGAGTTTATTTTTTATTGGTGCCGAGGACCGGAATCGAACCGGTACGGAGATCACTCTCCGAGGGATTTTAAGTCCCTTGCGTCTGCCAGTTCCGCCACCCCGGCAAAAGGGTTTTAAACTTTTCTAATGGAAAAACTAAACTTTTTTTGGAGGCGGCACCCAGACTTGAACTGGGGATAAAGGTTTTGCAGACCTCTGCCTTACCACTTGGCTATGCCGCCTTAAAATGGAGCGGAAAACGAGATTCGAACTCGCGACCCCCGCCTTGGCAAGGCGATGCTCTACCGCTGAGCTACTTCCGCATTATATGGTGCCGCAGGACAGAATCGAACTGTCGACACGAGGATTTTCAGTCCTCTGCTCTACCGACTGAGCTACCGCGGCATTTAAACAAAATGGCGACCCGGATGGGACTCGAACCCATGACCTCCGCCGTGACAGGGCGGCATTCTAACCAACTAAACTACCGGGCCATATGATGAATTGCATAGTTATTGTATTTGATTTATCGGAATATGTCAACCCTTATTCCTCAATCAAAATTACTTTATGCAATCGCAGTAACATTGGATATTATAACATATCCATTATTATTGTCAAGAGTTTTCATAAAGAGAAGCAGACTCCTCCAAAATTTTATTAACCGTATCCCTTACTTGATTAGGATCAAATGGCTTAACGATAAAATCTGATGCCCCAGCCTTTAGAGCATCAGTGATAACGGCTCGCTGTCCAATAGCCGTTACCATAATAACCCGCGCTAATGGATTTTCCGCATGAATGAGTTTTACCGCTTCGATACCGTCCATCTTCGGCATAGTAATATCCATTGTCGTAAGATCCGGCTGAAACTGGCGATACGCCTGCACTGCCTCTTTTCCATTCCCGGCTTCAGAAACTATTTCGTGCCCGTTGTCAATCAGAATCTTTTTTAACATCATACGCATAAATGCTGAATCATCACAAACCAATATTCGTGCCAAAAGAAAATACCCTCCTACTCAATCAAGCCTGACTTCCTATATAATTCATAAAAATGATGAGTGGGACCGACCCCACCGCCTAATTGAAACCCATGTTGGATCGCAATCGTGACATAACGCTTTGCCTCTCGAATCGCAGTCTCCACTGACAGTCCTTTCGCCAATCCGGCGGCAATAGCGGAAGAAAAAGTACATCCTGTGCCATGAGTATGAGCATTATCAATTCGTTCATTGGAAAATACGGTAAAAATTCGTCCGTCATATAATAGATCACAGGCATCCCCAGGCAAATGTCCCCCTTTAATCAATACATACGTCGGCCCCATGTTTTTAATAGCAATAGCGGCCTTTTCCATACCGGTTCTGTCTTCAACAGAGAATCCGGCAATCTCTGAGGCTTCATAAAGATTTGGTGTTACAATCAGAGCTAAGGGGACTAATCGTTCAATCAACGCCGCTACCGCATTCGGCTGCAGCAAATAGCTGCCGCTTTTCGCTATCATCACCGTATCTAACACAACATTTTTCGCCCGGTATTGTTGTAAAGCATCGGCAACTGTATTGATAATAGCCGCACTTGACAGCATGCCAATTTTCACAGCATCCACCGGAATATCGGTATAAACAGCAGCAATTTGATCACGGATGATTGCCTGATCCAGTTCTCTGATACTAGTTACTCCACAGGTATTTTGAGCAGTAATTGCTGTAATCGCACTCATGCCAAAAACGCCACAGGCAGCGAAAGTTTTTAAATCTGCCTGAATTCCAGCTCCGCCACTGGAATCTGAACCCGCAATCGTCAACGCCGTATGCAACATAAAGGGATATTCCTCCTACTGACCATTATTCAGTTAACCTGCGGCGCATTTCAGCAAGTGTTGGCCTAAGGTTAACTTCTATTTTTTCTTCCAGTTCATTTAGCTGTTTACATTCAAATACTGCAGCCATTTCCGGTGTTCGGTGAAGACGAAGTTCACCGAAAAAATCATCGCGAAAAACATTATAATAAATCGTTAAGTTGCTCTCGGCAGCAAAATCGCTATAATCAATAATAATATAAGCACCATTAAGCACTTTTAGCGGTTCAAACGGCCGAATATACAGCTCAAACCCGGAAATTTCACTTGGCAGCTGTTTCGCATATGTCCACTCTAAAATCTTTTTATCTTTAACAATACTGCTTAATGCGCTTTCATTAAATACAGCTAAATCATGTATCGTTTTTGCCATTCGCATGGAAAGAACTCGTTCTAAAGCAGAAAGATCGCCAACGATAAACCCAATATCGCAATATTCGGTAAGGCCAGCAACTACCTGTGCTAAATAATCCTTCGTTTCGCTATCATATAAAACAGAAAAGCTGCGATGACAGCCGGAATTTTCATAACAAAAAATCAAAAACTGAGTATTCCGCCTTGTTAATTGCTTTTTTAAGATAAAACCATTTATTTCTGCCGGCAATGATGCTAAAAATGTCCATTGCTGAATCTCCTGAATTACATCTTCCATCTCTAATTTCAACTCCCACTTTATTAGATATTCTGTATTATCCTGAAAAAACCTGCTTGCTTGGTAACCAAAAGTCAATCCGGTGAATATCATGCAGTAGTTTCTAAACAAAGCATCAGGGGGGATACATATGAATAGGGGTATCTGGGTAAAATTGATTTCACTGCTGGTTGCGGCACTTTTTCTCACAGCCTGCGGTCAAAATCCTGCTACCCAAACCTCACTAAAACAAGGTCCGGCATGGGCAGCCACGCTGACTCCGCTTTCCCAGGAAACGGTAGTAAAAGTAGGTATGAAACAAGTCGTTTCCGATGCCGGAATTCTCATCGGCATGGCCAAAGGATATTACAATGATTTAGGTATAAAAATTGAACCGGTGCAATTCAATTCCGGACAGGAGATGATCAACCAGCTTGCTGCCGGACAATTGGATGTTGGCGCAACGGTTACAGCCTCCGGCTTATTCAATGCCATATCCCGGGATATTCCTGTGAAAATTGTAGCGGATAAAGGCATTAACGTTCCCGGCAAGGGCTATTACCGGTTGGTTATTCGCAAAGACTTAGTAGATACTATCAAAGATTATACTGACTTGCGCGGTAAAAAAATTGCCATTGTCGGTACAGCTTCTTTGGATGAAATTGCCTTGGTACGGGTTTTGGAAAAAGGCGGTTTAACCGTCAATGATATTGATCTGCAAGTCATCCGGGCTTTTCCTGACATGCTGGTTTCCCTTGGCAATAAGAGCATTGACGCCGCCATGGTCATCGAGCCTTTTGTAACTCAGGGTATGTCAAAAGGCCTTCTGGACCCATGGAAAGATCCCGCCGAATATGATCCTGACGCCCAAACAGCACTGCTTGTATTTGGCCCGAGCATGACGAAAAATCCCCAAATTGCCGATCGCTTTATGACGGCATATATAAGATCGATACGGGATTACAACGATGCTTTTTTTAAAGACAAAGACAAACAACAAATTGTCAATATCCTTTGCAAGTACTCAGTTACTAAAGATCCTGTTCTCTATGAAAAAATGTTTCCCACCGGCTTAAATCCCGACGGTTATGTTCGTATGAAAGGAATCGAAATGGACTTAGCCTGGTACAAACAAAACAATTTATTGAAATCCGACCTTCAAGTTCAGGATGTTGTCGATAACCAATTTGTCGATTTTGCCCTGAAAGTCCTGGGTAAATATCAATAATGCTATTTACTGCCGGGAGGCGATTATAAAGTGAAAATTCCTAATCATACTATTTTAATCCGCACCCTTTCTGTGTTATCGCCCCTTAGTTTGCTGCTGCTGTGGGAGTTTTTGGCTCGCATAAATGCTATCGACATACGGTTATTGTCAAGTCCCAGCCTAATCATCCAATCTTTTATCCCGCTGCTGCTTTCCGGAGAACTGCTTTACAATACTTTTGTCAGTGTACAGCGGGTGTGGTGGGGATTTCTGGTAGGTTCCATTCCCGGCGTACTGCTCGGTATCAGTATGGGATTATCGCCTTTGGTTCGCTCGGCCTTTGAACCGATGATCGCCGCCACCTATCCCATTCCCAAACTAGCCCTGATGCCATTGATTCTCCTCATCTTTGGCTTGGGTGAAACCTCAAAAATATTTACCATCGCTATTGGCGTCTTTTATTTAGTAGTCATTAATACGATGGCCGGAGTATTAAGTATTGACAAAATTTATTTAGATGTAGCCAAAAATTTCGGGGCCAGCCGTAAAAATTTTTATCTGACCATCGCTTTACCCGGCGCTTTGCCAATGATTTTTGCCGGCTTAAAACTCGGCATGGGAATGGCGTTAATTCTAATCGTCGCCGCTGAACTGTCGGCAGCCAAAGCCGGCGTTGGCTGGATGATTTGGCGGGCCTATGATATGTTTGATATTGAGCAAATGTTTGTGGCTTTGATTATGCTGTCAGTACTGGGTTATCTTTTTTCGCTTTTATTGGATATGTTTGAACGCTGGGCACTTCCCTGGAAACAACAAACTTGACAACAGGAGGTGCAGTGCATGAATTATGAAATCGATAGCATAACGATATCGAATGTTAATAAAATTTTTACTACCCGATCGGGACGGGTGGCTGCACTTCAAGATATCAATCTGACAATCGGCGATGGCGAATTTTTCTGTATTGTCGGTCCCAGCGGCTGTGGAAAAACTACGCTGCTTCGCATTTTAGCCGGACTGGAAGATGCCTCAAACGGTAAAATCCAGATAAATACCGTTAACAATACGAACCGTCCTTTAAATTCAATGGTCTTTCAAGAACAATCGATTCTGCCTTGGATGACAGTGCTCGATAATGTGGGATACGGCTTATGTATGAGGGGTATTGCAAAAAAAGAGCGCAAAAAAATCGCCCAGCATTACATACACATGATCGGGCTGGATAAATTTGCGCAAGCCTACCCCTGCCAGCTTTCCGGCGGCATGAAACAGCGAGTCAGCGTTGCCCGCGCTTTTGCCAATGACCCGGAAATATTGCTAATGGATGAACCTTTTGGCGCATTGGATGAACAAAACCGAATTATTTTACAGCAAGAACTGCTTCATATCTGGGAAAACAGCCAAAAAACCACCGTATTTATCACCCATAGTATTGATGAAGCCTTATGCCTGGGCGACCGGGTAATGGTAATGACTGCCCAGCCCGGCAGAGTCAAGGCCATTATTGATATCGATTTACCCCGTCCCCGGGATATTGCCAGCATCCGAACCACCTTGCACTATAACGAGTTATTCCAAAGAATATGGCTCAGCCTGCGAGATGAAGTACTCAAAGGCAAAGAACATGAACTAAGCGGCCTATAAATAAAAAAGCCTGAATCCGACGGCAAATAGACCGGGTTCAGGCTTTTCAAGGCTGCAGGCGCCATTGGCTCATACTACTCTTCTTCCGTTCCGCCATAGGTATAATCAAATTCAGCAGTTGCAATATTGTTCGCTACTATCGCATTTTCTACCGGATCAGGCAGATCCGTAGAATCTTTCTTTGAATATGCTCTTATATCCCTTGGTTCCTGCTCAAAAAAATCTCGTTCCTTCGGTAAATAAGGTGCTTTCTTTTTATTTTTCATCGTTGCTGCCTCCTCTTTATGCCTTGACTATATCTAGTTTTTCACGTATTAAAAAATATATGAGCGACAACAAAACCCAACCCCCGTTGTTGAATTCTAAAAAATTCAAATAAAAAAGGAACCATCCGTATGAGACTGTCATCTTCGGTTATATCGGCGTCTACCCTAAGATAGTTTTTTATATCGTCTAGCGTCATAGAATCGCCTTGCTTTTAGTATATACATAGAATATACTAAAACTAAGAAAGGATGTGCCTAGCATGATTATTACAAGCATTGCAAAATGGGGGAATAGCCAAGGAATCCGCCTGCCCAAAGAAGTGTTAGAACAGGTGAATTTGAAGCATAAAGATAAACTATCCGTTGTTATTAATGGCGAAGAAATTATTCTAAAAAAAATCGTTGAAACAAATGAAAACAGGCTTAAAAAATTATTTGAGAATTACACAGCCGGAGATTATATCTGCAAAGAAATAGAATGCACTCCTGCTGTTGGCAAAGAGGTTTTCTAATGTTTCGACAATCGCCTGAAATAGGAGATATAATTCTTCTTAACTTTGTCCCTCAGTCCGGCAATGAAATCCAAAAAAGGCGGCCAGCACTTGTCATTTCTTGTACGTTTTTTAATGAAACTACTGGATTTTCAGTCGTCTGTCCAATAACTTCAACCCAAAATAGCTTCCCTTTGCATATATCTTTAGACAGCAGGACAACTACCCACGGCGATATCTTAATCGAACAGCTAAAATCATTGGATTATAATGCACGTTCATGGTCTTTTTTAGAAAAAGCACCAAACGACATCTTAGATCGTGCTATAGATTTAGCCAAAAACTATATAATAGGTAAATAATTTTAGCCGGATAATGTTTTTATTATCCGGTTATTTCATTGTCGCCAAAGAGGCACGATAAAAAACGACCCGGCTTGAAGCCGCGTCGTTACTAGATTTTTAATGGCAGGGGCAGAAGGACTTGAACCCTCAACCAATGGTTTTGGAGACCACTACTCTACCAATTGAGCTATACCCCTATATGGAGCGGAAAACGAGATTCGAACTCGCGACCCCCGCCTTGGCAAGGCGATGCTCTACCACTGAGCTACTTCCGCATATCACTATCCTGCGTCATATGATCAAAATATCATTTCTGCTGCAAAGTCCTGAACAAGTTCTAATAATATCATGGATTTATCTATATTTCAACATGGGATACTGCCTATTTCAGCGAATTATTATTTTCTGGCGCTATCATACTCACTTTTCCCCTTGTTTACAATATATTTCAGCTTGGGAATCAAAGCTTTCCCCTATATAACAGTAACGGCCTATCATAAACAAGGCTGTTTGCTTCGTAATTGCTTTATAATTTCCGGCTGCCCCGTTTGGTCATAGGCAGTCCTTTTTTACATAAAGGACAAGAATCCGGGCTAAAAGTTTCTACTGTGAGATGCAATAATGCCTGAGCCGGAATCCCGAAATCCACTTTTCCGCCGCTGCGGTCTACCAGTAATCCTACTCCCACCGGTATTCCTCCCTGCTCGCGGACAACATCAATGACCTCCCTCACCGAACCGCCGGTGGTGACAATATCCTCGACAACCAGAACCCGTTCCCCCGGTTTAATAACAAATCCCCGCCGAAGAGTCATCCTGCCATTTTCCCGTTCCGTAAATATAGCACGGGTGCCCAGATTTTTCCCCACCTCGTGAGCCAAGAGGATACCGCCGGTCACCGGACCGACAACTACTTCAATTTTTTCATTGGCAAACTTACCTGCCAGCACTTTGCATAACTGAGCTGTATATTCCGGATATTGGAGAACTTTAAATTTTTCTACATATAAAGGGCTGTGCAAGCCGGACGTCAGGAGAAAGTGTCCTTCTAATATAGCCCCTGTATCTAAAAACATTTTTTTAACTGCTGCTTCATTCATTTCACACCCTCCATTTCACGAAGAATATTTTCCGCTGCCAGCTTCGCATCGGCGGCTGCAATAATTGGGCGTCCCACTACCAGATAATCGGCCCCATTCTGCAGCGCGCCTGCCGGAGTAGCTGTCCGGCTTTGGTCATTCAGGCCGGCACCTTGAGGTCGTATGCCGGGAGTGACAATCAGAAAATCCCGGCCGCAAGCTTTACGAATTTCCGCCGCTTCACGCGGTGAAGCCACAACCCCGTCCATACCGGATTGCTGAGCCAGCCGGGCAAGATGAATTACCTGCTCCGCAGTATTCTTGCCATATCCCAAAATCGACCATTCTTTCTCACTAATACTTGTCAAAACTGTAACCGCAACTAATTTTGGCCGGACAATTCCCCTATTTCTCGCTTGTTCGGCAACCGCCTGAGCGGCCTCCCGCATCATCGACGGACCGCCGGAAGCATGTACGGTTAACAAAGAAATTCCCAAGCCGGTAAGAGCAGCCGCACTTCGCGCCACTGTATGGGGGATATCGAAAAATTTCAAATCCAAAAAAACCTGCTTGTCCTGCCGGCGCAAAAAATCCAGCGCTTCCCGGCCAACACTGTAATATAATTCCATGCCCACTTTGTAATAACTAACGCTGTCGCCTAATGCAGCGACAATTTGCTTAACCTTAGCAAGATCCGATACATCAAGGGCTACAATCAGCCGTTGATCATTCATTACGCCACTCCTCTACTATTGTGTAATCATTTTGCCGACTAACTGTCTCACCTGAGTCAGTCCTCGCTGCTGTAAATACTCGCCAATCCCCTCTGCCACTGTCCGGGCAGCACAGGGATTAACAAAATTTGCCGTTCCCACCGCCACCGCACTGGCTCCAGCCAAAAGAAACTCGATGGCATCCTCAGCCGTCATAATGCCGCCCATGCCAATCAGCGGCACCTTTACCGCTTGCGCTGCCTGCCAAACCATCCGCAGTGCCACCGGCTTCACGGCAGGCCCTGATAAGCCGCCGACAATATTGCCAAGAACCGGCTTCCAGCTGTGAATGTCAATTGCCATGCCCAATAACGTATTAATCAGCGAAATGGCATCTGCGCCGGCCGCCTCCACTGCCTGAGCCATAGAAACAATATCCGTCACATTGGGTGATAATTTGGCAATAACCGGTACGCGGCTGTTATCCTTGACTTGCCTTACTACTGAAGCCGCACTGTTCCGGTCTGTGCCAAAGGCAATTCCCCCCTGCTTGACATTGGGACAGGAGATGTTGACCTCAATTCCGGCCACACCGGGAATATTCAACCGGCTTGCCAGTTCGCCATACTCTTCCGCCGTTTTCCCGGAAATATTTACAATAATCGGTACTTCATACGTTGATAGTTTCGGCAATATTCCCTGAATAAATTCTTCCACCCCAGGATTTTCAAGCCCAATAGCATTCAGCATACCGGCCGGAGTTTCGGCAATCCGCCGTCCCGGATTGCCGGCACGAGGTTCCAGCGTCGTACCTTTTACTACGATCGCGCCGATCTGGTTAATATCCATAAAGTCGCGATATTCCAGGCCAAAGCCGAAAGTACCCGATGCCGTCATGACCGGTGTTTTCATTTTAATACCGGCAATATCAGTAGCCAAGTCCAATTATATTACCTCCCCGGCCCAAAATACCGGACCGTCGGTACAAATCTTTTTACGTGATCCGTCTTTGGCGGCACAAGTGCAGGACAAGCAGGCTCCTATGCCGCAGGCCATATATTCTTCCAACGAAACCTGGCAGGGGATATTTATTCCCTGGGCAATTTTAGCAACCGATACCAGCATGGGATGGGGGCCGCAGCAATAAATCATGTCAAATGACTTTTGTTCCAGCAAATCAGGCAGAACATCGGGAGCAACTCCGCGCTGCCCCAAACTGCCGTCATCAGTCGTTATATGAATATCTTGGCAGATAGAAGCAAACATATCCTGCCAAAACATCTCTTCCCGCGTGCGACCGCCTAACAATATTTCCACCGGACGCGGACAGAGCTTTTTGGCAAGATACTGCAAGGGAGCGATGCCCATACCGCCGCCGATAAGGAGCGGCCGTTCTCCCCGCAGTGTAAATCCCCTGCCCAAAGGTCCCAGACAATCAATATTTTCCTGGGCCTGAAGTTTTGCCAAACGGGCGGTCCCCCGCCCGACAACGCGATAAATGACACTAACGGTATTATGCTGCCGGTCAACATCGGCAATACTAAGGGGACGCCGCAGCAGCGGATCGGCACTATCAGGCTCAGACACTCTCACGTGAACAAACTGTCCGGGAACAGCCTGACGGGCAATTTCCGGTGCAGCAAAGACCAGTTCATACACATCATTGCTAAGTTTCCGCTGTCCGGCAATTACCGCCCGCACCACTGTCTTAGGCAAGATCATCTCCCCCTCCCACATAATCCTGCAAGGCCAGCACATACACCAGCCTGCGCTCCCGGACAAAAGTCATTACATTCAATACTTCTTGAACAGTGTCCATGGAAGTCAGGCAGGCAATAGCGTGTTCCACCGTTGCCCGGCGAATTTTGTAGCCGTCCCGCTGAGGTTCTCTGCCATGAGTCAGCGTGTTAACAACCATATTGATTTTACCGGTTTTAATCATTTGAATGATATCCGGTTTATGTTCATGTACCTTCTGCACCGTATCGACAACAAGACCGATGGATTGTAAATACCGGGCCGTTCCGCCGGTAGCCACAATATGATATCCCAGTTCGGCAAATCCTTTTGCCAATTCACCGGCTTCCGCTTTATCTTTATCCGCCACCGTAAAAAGAATCGTTCCCTGTTCCGGTACGTTCATGCCGGCAGCGGTAAGCGCTTTATATAAGGCCCGGGCATAATAATAATCTATGCCCATAACTTCACCGGTTGATTTCATCTCCGGCCCAAGGGAGATATCGACTTGCTGCATTTTCGCAAAAGAGAAAACAGGTGCTTTTACTGCAATATAAGGTTTAGGCGGCAATAAACCGGATTCATATCCCAGGGAGCGCAATGTTTTCCCCATAGCAACCCGGGTCGCAACATTAACCATAGGAATATCGGTTACTTTGCTGAGAAAAGGAATCGTCCGGCTGGAGCGTGGGTTCACCTCAATTACATAAACAACTTCATCCACAACTACATATTGAATATTAATCAGGCCTTTTACCTTTAACCCTAAAGCCAGCCGTTTTGTATAATCCACAATTGTCTGAATGACTTTTTCCGACAGCGACTGGGGAGGATACACCGCAATGCTGTCGCCTGAATGTACACCGGCCCGTTCTACGTGTTCCATAATTCCCGGAATTACTACGTCCTCCCCATCCGCTATGGCGTCTACCTCTACTTCTGTTCCCTGCATATAGCGATCTACCAGGACAGGATGTTCGTGGGAAGCTTTCACTGCACGGGTCATATAATCTTTGAGTTCTGCCTCATTATAAACGATTTCCATCGCCCGGCCCCCCAGCACGTAGGAAGGCCGCACGACTACCGGATAGCCGATTTTTGCGGTTTCGTCAACAGCATCTTCCCCATTGGTAACCGTTACCCCTTTAGGGCGGGGTATATTGCTTTTTTCCAGCAGCTCATCAAATTTTTCCCGGTCTTCTGCCCGATCAATATTCTCCACACTGGTTCCCATAATCTTTACCCCGGCTTCAGCCAGAGATTCAGCAAGGTTAATAGCTGTCTGTCCGCCAAACTGGACGATAACCCCTTCCGGTTTTTCTTTATCGATAATGTTTAATACATCCTCGGTTGTCAGCGGTTCAAAATACAGCCGATCCGACGTATCAAAATCGGTACTTACCGTTTCCGGATTGTTATTTACAATTATCGATTCAATACCCATTTGCCGCAAGGCCCATACCGAGTGAACCGAACAATAGTCAAACTCAACGCCCTGGCCGATGCGAATCGGGCCGGACCCCAATACCATCACTTTGCGATGAGAAGTAACCTGAACCTCATCTTCCTGAGCATACGTAGAATAGTAATAGGGTGTGGCAGCTTCAAATTCAGCAGCGCAGGTATCCACCATTTTATAACAAGGCATAACATTCTGCTGCTTTCTCAATTTCCTGATATCAACGGTTTCCTGCGACACCAATTCAGCGATAGTCTGATCGGCAAATCCCTTCTTCTTGGCTTGCAGCATAAGCTCCGCGGTAAGCGGTTCTGCCGACAGCCGTTTTTCCATATTAATAATAGTAAGTATCTTCTCTAAGAAAAATCGATCAATGCCGGTTATCCCATGAATCTCAACAAGAGAAATTCCCCGCCGTAAGGCTTCGGCTACCACAAACAGCCGTTCATCATTGGCCACCGTCAGCTTCTCATGAATTTGTTCGGTAGTAAGCTTGGCGATTTCAGGAATAGAAAGATGGTGCAAGCCGATTTCCAATGACCGTACAGCTTTTAGTAAAGCCGCTTCAAAGCAGCGGTCAATGGACATGACTTCACCGGTGGCTTTCATCTGCGTACCCAGTATACGGTCGGCAAACATAAATTTATCAAACGGCCAGCGAGGAAATTTGACAACTACATAATCCAAGGCAGGTTCGAAACAAGCCATGGTCTTTTTCGTCACCGCATTTACGATTTCGTCCAGATTATAGCCGATAGCGATTTTACTGGCGACTTTGGCAATGGGATAGCCTGTGGCTTTGGACGCCAAAGCGCTGGAACGGCTGACACGGGGATTTACTTCAATAACATAATATTGATCGCTGTCAGGGTTCAGAGCGTATTGAGCATTACAACCGCCCTCTATTCCCAATTCCCGGATAATTTTTAAAGAGGCTCCGCGAAGCATTTGATATTCGTGGTCTGTCAGCGTTTGCGACGGTGCCACCACGATACTGTCGCCGGTGTGAATTCCTACCGGATCAATGTTCTCCATATTACAAACAGTGATGCAGTTATCAGCAGCATCCCGCATCACTTCATATTCAATCTCTTTCCAGCCGGCCACGCTGCGTTCCACCAGCACCTGACCGATCATGCTGTATTTCAGGCCCCGATTTACTACATCGACTAAATCAGCCTCATTATCTACAATGCCGCCGCCGGTTCCGCCCAAGGTATAGGCCGGACGGACAATAATCGGGTAACCGATTTGTTTGGCAAACTCCCTGGCGCTCTCGATATCTTCAACAATCGTACTTTCCGGAATCGGTTGATCCAGTTTCTGCATTGTTTCCTTAAAGAGTTCCCGATCTTCGGCCTTTTTGATTGCTTCCAAAGAAGTCCCCAGCAATTCCACGTTATATTTTGCCAATACACCCCGTTCAGCCAGTTTTACTGCTAAATTCAATCCCGCCTGGCCGCCTAAAGTCGCAAGCAGCCCGTCGGGAAGTTCTTTGGCGATCACTTCCTCCAAAAACTCCGGCGTTAACGGTTCAATATAAACCCGATCGGCAATATTCGCATCCGTCATAATCGTAGCCGGATTACTGTTTACCAGCACCACTTCCAGCCCTTCCTCTTTCAGGGCACGGCACGCCTGAGTTCCGGCATAATCAAATTCGGCCGCCTGGCCAATTACGATAGGGCCTGAGCCAATTACCATTACCTTACGCAAATTTTGTTTTTTCGGCACAGTTATTCCCCCTTCTTCAGCAGCGTCATAAATTCGTCAAACAAATACGTATTGTCATCCGGGCCTGGCGCTGCCTCCGGGTGATACTGCACCGAAAAAATCGGCAGTTGAACGTGACGCATTCCCTCTACCGTGCCGTCATTTACAGCCCGGTGGGTAACTTTTAAATTCTTATCGGACAAAGATCCTTCCTTTACCGCATACCCGTGATTCTGTGAAGTAATATGGACCCGGCCGGTTAAAAGATTTTTTACCGGTTGATTTGCGCCGCGATGACCAAATTTCAACTTATAAGTATCACCGCCCAAAGCTAACGCCAGTAATTGATGACCTAAACAAATCCCAAAAATGGGTTTCTTACCAACCAATTTTTTTATTTCATCAATTACGCCCGGCAAATCCTTCGGATCACCCGGTCCGTTGGACAGGAAAATCCCATCCGAATTCAGTGCCAAAATTTCCTGCGCGCTGGTTTCAGCCGGAACGACGGTTAGATCGCAGCCCAGTTTATGTAAGGAGTTAAGGATATTCCGCTTAATGCCGAAATCCATAACCACTACGTGAGGACCTGCTTGCGGAATCCGGTAGGCTTTCTCGGTTGTAACCTGTTTGACCACCTGCGTTTCAGGCGGGATTGACAACAGTGCCTTCGTCTCCTCCCAGCTGTAACCTTCAGGCACAATAACTCCCTTCATCGTACCTGAGGAACGGATTGCCCGGGTGATAGCCCGGGTATCCACATCATACAGGCAAGGAATTTGCCGCGAAACCAGATAATCAGTCAGGTTATTCTCTGCCTGCCAATTGCTTGGCCGCTCACACAGTTCGCTGATAATAAATCCTTTTACATAAGATTGCCGGGATTGTTCAAACAGATTAGCTACCCCATAGTTCCCGATCAGCGGGTAGGTCATTGTCACGATCTGTCCGCAGTAGGACGGATCCGTCAGGATTTCCTGATAACCTGTCATCCCTGTATTAAAAACCACTTCCCCGTCAGTGGGGGTGTCTGCCAGCATTTTCCCACAATACTCACTGCCGTCTTCCAGCACTAATTTGCCATTCATGCAACCACCTCACCATTTTCCATAATCACTTTACCGCCGACAATAGTGGCCACCGCTTTCCCCTTTAATCGTTTCCCCAGGAAAGGTGTAGATTTCCCTTTTGTATAAAAAGTATCACTATTTACTATCCATTCCTTATCCGGGTCAATAACGGTTATGTCCGCCGCGGCGCCCACCTTCAATACTCCGGCCTCAATCCCCAGGATCCTGGCCGGTGCAGTTGACATCTTGTAAATCAATTCCGGCAGAGTAAACTCTCCCGTATGGTACAAACCGGTCAACACAACCCCCACTGCAGTTTCCAAGCCGGAGAAGCCGCTTGGCGCGAACGGGTACTCCTGATCTTTTTCTTCAAAAGCATGGGGAGCATGATCCGTCGCAATAGCGTCAATTGTACCGTCCTTCAATCCGGCCCGCAGTGCCTCAACATGATCCCGGGACCGCAGAGGCGGATTAACTTTCGTGGCAGTATCAAATCCCGTCACCGCTTCGTCGGTTAACGTAAGATGATGGGGTGTCGCCTCCGCCGTAACCTTGACCCCCCGCTTTTTGGCCTGACGAATCAATTCTACCGCTCCTTTACTGCTGACATGAGCAATATGGAGCGAAGCTCCGGTATATTCAGCCAATAAAATATCCCGGGACACCGCAATATCTTCCGCTACCGAAGGACGCCCCTTAATTCCCAGCATGGCGGAAACAGCGCCTTCATGCATAAAGCCCTCACCGGCCAGAGCTTCGTCCTCCGCATGGGAAATAATCGGGCGGCCAAACGCGGTGATATATTCCATCGAGTTCCGAAGCAGACGGGCATTATCAACGTAATGCCCGTCATCGGAAATAGCCACGGCTCCGGCAAGCAGCATATCGCCAATTTCAGCCATTTCCTTGCCTTCTTCCCCTTTGCTTAAAGCGCCAATAACTTTTAAATTTACTACGCCCTCGCTTTGTCCCCGCTGCAGCAGGCCAGCTACCAAAATAGAACTGTCCACAACCGGCTTCGTATTCGGCATACAGGCGACAGTAGTAAAGCCGCCGGCCGCTGCCGAACGGGTTCCTGACGCAACATCTTCTTTGGCCTCAAGCCCCGGCTCACGCAAATGCACATGCATATCTACAAGCCCGGGGGCAACGACAAATCCCCTGGCGTCATAAACTTGCGCCCCGTCGGCCGGCAAATCTGCTCCCATGGCGGTAATACGGCCAGCTTCAATGAGAATATCCCCAATATGATCAACATTTTCCACCGGGTTTATAATCCGGCCACCCTTAAGCAGTAATTTCAATTTCTTTCCCTCCCATCAAAACCAAAAACAGTGCGGCCATTCGAACTGCCAGTCCATTTTTTACCTGTTCTTGAATAGAAGACTGCTCACCGTAAGCAATATCCGGCGCAATTTCCAACCCCCGGTTCATGGGACCGGGATGCATTAGAACCACATCCGGCTTAGCCAGTGCCAACCGCTGACGATTAATTCCGAAGATACGGGCGTATTCCCGTACCGTGGGAAATAAGCCGCGTTTTTGCCGTTCCAGTTGTATGCGCAGCACATTCACCACATCCGCTCCTTCAACAGCTTCCTCCACCCGGTTATGAACTTGAACCCCCGCCTGCTCAATGTCCCGGGGCATTAATGTCTGAGGTCCTGCCAAATGCACTTCCGCTCCCATTTTCTGTAATCCCCAGATGTCGGAACGGGCAACCCGGCTGTGGAGAACATCGCCAATAATTGCCACCTTAAGACCTTTTAATGTTCCCTTGCGTTCTTTTATCGTAAACATATCCAGCAATCCCTGAGTAGGGTGTGCGTGAGCGCCGTCGCCGGCATTGATGATCACCGGACTGACTGTCTGCGCCGCATAATGGGCTGCTCCCTCGGCCGAATGGCGCATAACAATGGCATCCACTCCCATCGCTTCCACGGTCAGAAGCGTATCACGCAAACTTTCTCCTTTCACTACGCTGCTGGCACCAGTCGTGATGTTTACCACATCCGCCCCCAGATATTTTCCGGCTAATTCAAAAGAAGTACGGGTACGGGTACTGGGCTCAAAAAAAAGATTAATAATCGATTTCCCCCTCAGGGTAGGCACTTTTTTAATATCCCGTCCGATTATCCCCTTCATTTCCTTGGCAGTATGGAGAATAAGTTCCATTTCCTCTACCGACATAGCTTCCAACCCTAAGATGTTCTTTCCCCGAATTGACACCTGGCTCTTGGTCATCGCCGCTCCCCCTCATAATGTAATAAATTAATGGGCCGTAAATAAAATCCCTGCCATGGGTGGCAAGGATTCTTTGGTTAAACCATCCGGCATGACCATGCCAGATACTTCCTTGCCGACCACACAGGATCAATTTAAAGGATAGTATTTGTATTTTTGCGATGTAATAGCCTTATCCACCGATCCTTCCCGGTTTCTCTGAACCGTTTTAAAGGCATCGCTTATAATTATACGATATTTATTTATATATATACTAACAAATATCGTCAAGCAATGTCAATACCCCATATAAAAGGATAATAAAAAGCCTTCTGGCGTGTGCTGCGCAAGAAGGCAAATAATACATAAAAACGTCCCCCTTGCCAGCCTCACAGGACTAACTTAAAGGCCTTATTCAACTAGTTACAGAATAGCAGAATCTTCATAGACTGTCAATACTTTTTAGGCTCTTTTCCCAGCAGCCGTCAGCAGTTCCACTGCCGCACCGGCAGCTGCAGCAATCGCCAGCGTCAGAGCTTGTTCATCGAAATCAAAACTGGAATCATGATGTCCGGCTTTCAAATCAGTTCCCACCATTACATAAGCTGCCTGTCCGCCCCGTTCCTGAACCCGTTCCATAAAATAAGTACAGTCTTCACTTGCACCAAAGTCGCATTGTTCCACAATGTCATTGAAAATCCCCATCCGTTTTACGAGAGTGCCTAAGCGGTCAACCAGAAGCGGCGAATTGCTGCAGCCTGCCGCGCCGCCCATTTCCGTGATAGCTACTTCCACTCCGTACATGGCCGCCGCACTTTCAATAATCCGCACCGCCTCACTGGACATATACTGATTGATCTCGCTGGTAACACCCCTGGTTTCCAGCTTTAGTACAGCCTTGGCCGGGATAACATTGCGCCCGCTGCCACCATTCAAAACGCCTACATTAATGCGGGACGCCCCCTGGCTGTGACGGGAAATAGCGTGAAGATTCAAGGCTGCAGTCGCCGCTGCCAGCAATGCATTGCGTCCTGCTTCCGGCGCAGCTCCGGCATGGGCCGGAACGCCTTTAAATACGGCATCATACTTAGTCGTCGCCAAAAAGCCGCGGATATTACAGCAAAACTGACCTGTTTTCTGCATCTTGAAGCCAAAATGCATGCCTAAAAAATAATCCACATCATCCACAATACCCTTAAGCGTCATAGCTTTCGCGCCGCGAACGCCTTCCTCCGCCGGCTGAAAAATCAGCTTGATTGTCCCGGCCAGCTTGTCTTGCAGACGCACCAGTATTTCCGCTACCGCCAAGCCAACGGCAGTATGCCCGTCGTGACCACAGGCATGCATAGCGCCTTTATTAATGGAAGAAAAATTCTCCCGGTAAGGCCGGTGCCGGTCGCCTTCCGTTTCCAAAACATCATTGGCATCCATATCAAACCGCAGCGCTACCGTCGGGCCCGGTTTAGCAAAAGTCATCACACCGACAACCCCGGTTTTCCCGCCCTTCATCTTTTCCACCCATTTAGGATTGGCCCCCTGGGACAAGGCTCTTTCTGCCTGATGTGATAATTCAGCCGCAGCCGGTACTCCCATCATCGCCTCAGAAACCAGCACTTCATCACCGGCAGACACCTGATATCCCAAATCCGTCAAAGCGTCGGCAACAATAGAAGCTGTCCGGAACTCTGTCCACCCAGCCTCTGCATGACGGTGAATATCCCGCCGCCGCCCAATCGTTTTTTCCTGCAACGATTTTGCCAATTGAATCACTTCCTGATCAAACTCCATCTTCTCTGCCTCCCTGTCTTGTATAATTTTTCTTGTATAATAATTCATTTTACTGCCTCGCTGCAATACTCAGCGTCCCAATGCTTTCTTTGCCAATTTATCGACAAATTCATTGCCTGCAACACCGGTATGCCCTTCCACTTTGGCAAAACGGATCCAGCTCGACCGGGGAAAAATAAACTTGACATACGCCTGCGTAAACTTATTTTTAGCTTGCCATGACCCTTCAGCCCAGGCAGCGATGCCCATATAGTCATGATGAATCATGACCGGTTTTATCGCATTCGCCTCCGCCCACTTAATTGCCTTAACCGTAGCGGCCAATTCTCCTGCTACATTATTCATTCTGGCAGCTTCCTCATCCTCGCCGACGCCGCTGTCCGCAAACAAAACCTTACCGCCCTGATAGACGGCAAAGGCCCAGCTATATTGATTTTTATAATAGCTGCCATCCACGAAAATATCAATGGCAAGTTCGTGTTTTTCATCACTCTGTACTTCAGAAATTTTCGCCGCCTGATTTACATATGCTTTCGCCTCCGCTTCCGTAAGAAAGCTTTTAAATATTGCATTGGGGAACCCGTCAATTTGCTGTTTGCATTGCCCCCAGTTACTATAAACCCCCGGCACTCTTCCGGCCCTGACGCCGTAATATTTTTTACTTGCCACAGTACAATCCGCTCCTTGATTACTCAACTATGATTCCACTCGTTTTAAAGCTGTTTTCACTCTTGCTATCACTTCAGTCCAATCACCCGGCTTGTCCTGACGGAAAAGCCGCAGCGTTGGATACCATGAACTGTCTTTTCGTTCAAGCTGCCAACGCCAATCCGGAGCAAACGGTACGAGCAGCCATGTTTTCTTTCCCATAGCCCCGGATAAATGAGCTACTGCTGAATCCACTGTTATAACTAAATCAAGATTTGTTATCAAACCTGCCGTTTGGGAAAAATCAACCAAATCCGGAGAAAAATCTATAACAGCATCATTCGTTGTCGTTAAATCAGCTGCATGACTGCCCACTTGCAGATTAATCCACTTGACCGTTTTTACAGATAAAAGGCTGCTAAACAGCGAAAACGGGATCGAGCGATTGCGGTCATTATGATGCTGGGGATTTCCGGCCCAAACAATACCCCCTCGCGCCAGTAGACCGCCACATATGCCGTCAAGCCGTCGCCGCCATTTTGCGACTAAGCCGCAATCCGGCTTTATATAGGGAACCGTCTGAGGAATGCTCGTTGCCGAAGTATTCAGTATCACCGGCAGACTGGGTAGGGAACAGGCAAAATCATAGTGACCCGGTGGTACATTCTCACCGGCATAAACAGTCAAAGCCGGATAAGAAGCTGCTATCAAACCCGCTAATGGCTTCTGCACCCATAAAACAATTCCCGACGCTAACTTCGCTATTTTATCTACATAGCGAATATATTGAATCGTGTCGCCAAACCCTTGTTCATAAAAAAGCAATATCTTGGATCCTGTTAAGTTTTCTCCCCGCCAGGGGCGTATTCCCGCGGCCCGCTTCGTACTCTGCTTTAATCGCAGCGCATCATAGGATTGCCAGCCAAGTTCATATTTCCCCTGCAAAAGGTACAAAGTTGCAAGCGAAAATGCAGCATCAGCATAATCCGGCTGCAACCGGATTGCCTGTTTTAGACAGGATTCGGCTTCCGCCAATCGTTTCATCGTTTTATAACAGTTCCCCAGATTATAATAGGACTCCGTATACCGGGAATTCAAAGCAATGGCATGGCGATACAATTTCTCTGCTTCATCTAAACGAACAGCTTCCTCTAATACCAACCCCAGATTATTATATACTTCCGGACAATGAGGATTGAGTTCAATCGCCTGACGCAGACATGCTTCCGCATCGGTCAAGCGATGAGTATCGAGAAAAACCAACCCCAGATTATTATAGCTATATGAATCGTGAGGATCCAAATCAATGGCCCGGCGGAGAAAAATCTCCGCTTCCGCCAACTTGTTCATTCTTTGCAAAACCAAGCCCAAATTATTATAGGCCCGGGAATATTGGGGGTCAAGTTGAATCGCCCGGCAAAAAGCCACAACCGCTTGTTGAAATTCTCCCCTCATCGTCAATTGTATTCCATAGTCTAGACACTGACTGGCCGTCATGGGCTGCTCCTCTGCGCACACAATAAAAGTTATTTTTTTACCACATATTACAAGTAATTGCTATTTTTTAATTCGACGAATACGTTGGCAACTCCTTCGCGGCCGGCGGTTGATTCAATAATGTTTTCCCTCATATCGGCAGGCTGCATTGATCTGCAGCCGCTGCTTTTCCGGAATTGTGTCCCAGGCTTCCCATGCAGCTGCATAATATTCACGGAGTATCGTTTCTTTTTCTTTCTCAGCCATTGGCGGTGGAGCAACGACATAAACCGTAATATTGCCAAATTTATATGTTGCATCATACTTGCGTTCCATCTGATCACCTCAGTATAACTTATGAGGCGGTTCGATGGGGACAACACTTTATATTGACTGTTTTTACCGTTTATTTTACTATTATAATATACTGTTAAATTCTGCCAAAGATTAAATGTGTCCCTAAGAGGTGATCGCTGTGGACAATAAACGGAATACCAGCCTCAAAGACCTTGAGCCGGCTTGCTTCTATCTTCGCAAATCCCGTGAAGATCAGGAAGCGGAAGCCCGTGGCGAAGGAGAAACTTTAGCTAAGCATAAAAAAGCGCTTTTCCGCCTTGCCAAAGAATACGGCGTAGCTATTACGAAGGTGTTTGAAGAAATAGTTTCGGGGGAAAGCCTCATCCACCGACCGGAAATGCTGGAATTACTTAAAGAAGTCGAAAGCGGCAGCTGGAAATCGGTATTTTGCATGGATATTGACCGGCTTGGCCGCGGCGGCATGCAGGACCAGGGACTTATCATTGAAACGTTTAAAAATACAAATACTAAAATAGTTACGCCGCGCAAAATATACGATTTAAACGATGAATTTGACGAAGAATACACCGAATTTGAGGCGTTTATGGCCCGAAAAGAATTGAAGATCATTACCCGGCGCCTGCAAGGCGGTCGGCTGCGCTCCGTTGAGGACGGCAACTATCTTGGCACTGTGCCGCCATACGGCTACCAGATTGAGAAAAAGGATCGCAGCAGGTATTTGGTTAAAAATCCGGAGCAAAGTACCGCCGCCGCGTTAATTTGGAAACTATACCAACAGGAAGATATGGGGACTAACAAAATTGCCAATGAATTAAACCGGCTCGGCTATGTTTCATACACGGGGAAAAACTGGTCTGCTTCTTCTATCCTGTCGATGCTGAAAAATCCGGTCTATGCCGGTGTTATAGCCTGGAAGAAAAAAGAACAAAAAAAATCTGCTGAACCCGGAAAAAAGCGGGATACCAAATCCCGGCCCCGCAGTGAACAAATTTGGATATATGATGCTCATGAACCTTACATTTCCCTTGATGAATTTCACAAGGTTCAGGATAAACTAAAAAAGAAGTACCATCCTCCATTTCAGCTTATTAACGGTTTAGCCAATCCGCTTGCCGGACTAATCAAGTGCGAACTGTGCGGCCTGTCCATGGTTTACAGGCCATACTCCAACCAAAGAGCCCACCTCATATGCTACAACAGACATTGCCATAACAAAAGCAGCCGTTTTGAATATGTAGAGGATGCGGTTATAAGCGGTCTTGAACATTGGCTCAATCAGTACCGTGCCCAATGGGACGCCAATCCCCAGGCAAAAAAAAATAATAACATGGCCTGCTTAAAAGAAAAAGAACTAAAAAAGCTGCAGAAAGAACGTAATGAGCTAGCCCGGCAAAAGGACAATTTACACGATCTGCTTGAAAAAAAAGTCTATGATATAGAAACCTATCTGGACAGGTCAAAAAAGCTTTCCGAACGAATCACAAACGTTGACAATGCCATATCCGAAACTGAGACCAGCCTGGCAAATGAAATCATGCGCCGAAAAGCCCAAAAAAGCATTATGCCGAAAGTAAAAAATCTTCTGGACATTTATCGAAAGGCGACAAGTCCGGAAGCAAAAAACAAACTACTGAAGTCAGTTTTGGAGTATGCGACATACTTAAAAGAGCCAAATCAAAAAGGGCGAGACTTCTCGCTCGTGCTGCACCCTAAGCTGCCGCAGTGACATTTACTGATAAACACATGAGGGGAACTCATTCCCTTCCTTATCAACACCGATGGGATCATACAAACTTACTTCGGCCCGGGTTCTGCGGGTGCTTCGCAGATGCATTAGAATTTCATTTGCTATTCTCACGCAACGGCTCAGCAGTATTCCCCTCAGTTTCAGTAGGTCCATCGCCGCTCTCCGAAAGGAATTCATCCGGCGGCAATTCAATTCCAGCGCTGTCGTCAGAGCCAAATAAATATACATGAACATTCTCGCCGTCCCAAACTACCTTTTTCACAAAGGTGCGTAAGGCGGCGCGTTTTTGTTCAACGCTCATATCGTCTATCGTATCCCTAAAGGTTGTGAGCATCTGACGGATAATATCAAACTCAATATTAGAAAGGGCATGACTGGCTGTAAGGCTCTCCATTTCAGAAATATGGCTTTTCATTATTTCGCCCTTGCCGTGCAGCTCATCAATTTGTTTAACAATATAACTCTCGGCTGCTGTGCCCGCCGCTTTAGTGAGTGACGATACCAGCGCGGTAATCTCTTTTTCATTCTCCGCAAGCACACCGCGCAGGCGATCTAAATTATCGTCATATTCTTCACGATTGCCTTCCAGTTGTTTTTTCCCGAGTTCAAGCTGACGGATAAATTCTGAGCTGTCTGCGCCAAGTCTTTTTATTTCTTCACACACAACTCTGTCAAGCATATTTCCATTAGCGTTCTTCATCTGACAGACATGAGAACGACTCTTTTCCTTCATGGCACAAAGATAAGAATAAATAAACTCTCCGTGTGCATCTAGGCGTTTACTTAGTTTAGGACGCATATAGTCACCGCAGGTGCAAAATAAAAGACCGGAAAGCAGCGCGACATTGCTTCTGGGTTTACGGAAGGACTTAGACCGATTCTGTTCTAAATATTCCTGTACCGTAATCCATTCCGTACCTTTGATTAGACCTATGTGCTTCCCCACAGCCACAATCCATTCGTCCATGGGGCGTATTTGGTTAGCCTTACCGGACTTTTGAATCGTACGGTTATAGGCCATGATGCCATGCGTGCTGTCAAAATCTTCTTTTTCGGCAAACAATTCTACCTCGTTTTCGACTAGGTAACGATAAGCATCTTCATCAGCAATCATATATACCGGATTGGTAAGAATATTACGGAGAGCAAAGCGGGTAAACAATTTGTTGTTTTTCGTTTTATAACCGTTTTGAATGAAGTACGTTTCCGTTTTTGTCAGTGAATTTGTTTCCAAAAACACTCTATAAATCTGTTTAATGATTTCTGCTTCTTCGGGAATGAGTGTTAACTTACAGGCTTTTTTTGTTTTTCCTTCTACCGTTATCTTCTCCACTGATTCAGACTTATACCCTGTGGGCGTTCTGCCACCAAGCCAACGGCCGGTTTTGGCTAACTCGTGCATATTATCACGGATACGCTCAGCTATCGTTTCACGCTCTAGCTGCGAAAATACAGAGGAAATATACATCATGGCTCTACCCATAGGAGAAGAAGTATCAAATTGTTCCTTAATAGAAATAAAGGAAACATTCAAACCATCCAATTCCTCAATCAGCTTGGCAAAGTCACCTATGTTACGGCTTATGCGGTCAAGGCGATAGCAGACGATAGCAGAAAAGGTATTTGCCCTTGCATCAGCCATCATCTTCTTAAAGTGAGGACGCTCCGTATTTTTTCCCGAAAATCCTTCATCTTCATATATTAAGATACTTTCGTCATTGCAATTAGGGTAATGGGCACGAATATACTGCCTGCATAGCTCGACTTGATTTTCGATACTTTCGCCCTTCCCTGTAAATTTAGATTTACGAGAATAAATGGCAATCTGTTCCGTATTTTCTTTCGTTTGCTTCACTTTATCGCACCAGCCTTTTATGTTCTATATTGTCATTTATTATAACACAGCGTCCACAATATAAAACAGGACAAAAGACAAGCCGCTAATCCTAAATTTAGGATTAGCGGCTTGTCTTTACCAGCGATTCAAGAAAAACTCTTTAATGAACGAGGCATATTGAACCTACATCAAGCTAAGCATCAATTCTCCGTTTTGTGCAATATCATACTGGAATAGCTTAATTTCTTTGCCCTCAAATTGCTTCCTTTTTTGAACGTAGTCCACAACATCCGCGTCAAACCGTTTGGCGATGGCACTAACTCGCACCATGTTCATATCACCCTGAACCTTTTTATGAATAAACCATGCTTCATAGCCAATCAATTGCCGGAGAGCCTTAGCATCAAAACGATCTAGTTTTACTTCTATTATGTCGTAAGACATCGTTTGCTGTTTATTCTGAGGGTTGCCAAAAAACAAAAGAATATCAATCTCTGTCCCGAGATTAGTGGGGACATAGCTCAGATAGTCGGAGTAGTTCCCAAATATATCCTGAAATTCACCTTTAACAAAAGCACCCAACAGTAATGCCATGAGAGACGCTTCATAGCGTGGAAGGTGACCGCCGTCCATTTTATGAATTTTCTCAAATAGATTTGCCGGCTTAACGGGGTAGGGTTCCATAATGATATTTTTGCTCATCGTAAATGGATTAATTTTCAGATATTCTTGTAATAAAATATCAAATTCTAAATCAGAAATAGAGAACATTGCATTCGTGCCGCTTGCACGTTTAAGTGCAAAAGTCCATATTTTGCCGGAGTTTCTTAAATCAAAAATATCATTAAGGCGCAACGGCTTTGCGAAGCTGTATTGCGTGCTTTCCAAGCGATAACGAAAGGGATATGTTTTATCACTCCACACTGGTGTATCATCATAAAATGGTTTGCCTGCGGCCTTCCATATTCCCCTCAGTTCCTTTACGCCTGTTACATAAAACAGTATGTAATCGCCCTCTTTAACAATAGCCATTCGGGAAAGTAGCGCATCATTCGTGGCCAGTTCGTTTTTGGAGCCGGAAACAGCTTCCGGCAATCCTACGATTCCTCTGTGCGTACAAATAGCATAATTTCCTTCATCGAGCACAAATATATGCGCAGGCATACTCCTTCACCTACCATTTCAAAATTGTCATTGCTGAGCCATCAACATAACTGCCGCGAGTGCATTCATAAACCTTTTGTTCCGGTACTGTACGGAGAAGCCAATTTGGCGAATCACATTCCACGAAATTACTCTGCTGCTTTTTGTTGATTATCATTTCATGCGCTACTGTTTCACCTGGCAAAGAGGCATGCCCGCCCCAAAACCCCTTTGCGGCCCGTGAAACCTTGTAACTGGTAACTTTTCCGTGTTTTGAAAAAACTACAATACAAGGCTTTTGCGTTAATTCCACTAAACGATAGCTGCAAGCCTGTTTTGATACCATAAACTCAATTGCCAAACCTGCAATGAGAGCAAAATCAATCTCAGCTCCCAACATCAGCAACAAAAAACGGTCCTGCGGCATTAGCAATTCAACAGCGAAACGGTTTGCCTCCGCTTCGCGCCCTTTATGCTCCATACTGGTTTCTGAGACGTTACACTTGATACCAAGCTGGCCATCTTTTGAAAAACTCGGGGGATGATTTAGAAAGTAATGCCCCAGCTCATGTGCAAACGTAAAGTTGTGGCGAGCGGTATTATCAATGCGCGTGTTTACAAGAATGCCGCGCTGGTCTCCCTTAAACACCAGCATCCCGTCCCATTTATCGGGGTAGTCTTTTTGTTTGTATTTGACACCTTCACTGTCGGCAATAGCACCGAGCGACAGAGCTGGAATATCACCGACTTTTTTATCCGATAAAACCTGCTTTGCCTTTGCAACGGGGTCAGCTATTGCAATCATCCCCAAACATTTCTTTGATATCGCGCACGGCTTCATCCGAAAGCCCTTGCATTTCACCACGCGCGGCGATTCCGATTTCTAATTTGTCCTCGCCTTGTTGCGGGAACGGCACAATATTGGATGCTGTCCGCTTTACAGAAATATCCTTCGCTGCTTTCAGTTCGTCGCACAGCGCCATCAGCTCGTCCACTTTGGCGACGATGCGCTGCTGCTCGGCAAGAGGCGGAAGGGGAAGAGGCAAGTGAAAAAATATATCTTTATTTAAATGAGGAATTGCTGCACCCTTTTTTGAGTTTCTAAGCAAATCCTTGTGTAATTCGATGAACCTAAGAATAAACGGCAACCATAATGCTTCTACAATATGAAGCACTTTGAATGTACTCCCCATGTAACCTTCCATAGGAGAAATAAAAACTTCACCAGAATTTTCGCCATCTACCAAGATAAGTTTAGTTCCTTCTTTTATGAATTTACCCTCATCAACTATCGCGGGCGTTTTTTGTCCTCTTAATACTTTTGCCTCAAGATAAGGCAATGGGTTTCCGCTTGCTTTTTCCCCTTCTAATAAAGAGACAACTCCACCCAGCCTGCACCACATCCACCCATCCGGCAAATCGTATGGGATTTCGTCCTCTGCAATAGGCGGCAGGGGCTTTTCTTTTTTGATTTTGCCTTCCCTGACAAGCTGTGCTTTTTCCTGCTGAATGCGTTTTAGCAATTCCACTACTGGTTCGTCATGGACATTTTGCGGCACAAGTTTGCCCTGCACCGCTGCTTGCAGGATGGACTTCGGCAAATATTCGGCAAAGCGGCTTTCCAGCGCGTCCAGCTCTTTTTCCGCTGCTTCCAGTTCGTCGCATAACGTCATCAGTTCGTCCACTTTGGCGACGATACGCTGTTGCTCAGCAAGAGGCGGGATGGGAATCAACATAGTCTCAACCCCTCCCACGCGGAGGTGTTGTACAGTCAACCCCACTGGCTTATCTTGAACATATTCCATCAGGTTTGGATTTTGAAGAAAAAACAAAATGAACTTTGGAACAATAGTCTCTGGCATCAATCTAATTAGCATTAACCGTTGACCAAGACAAACTCTTATATTTTGAGGCAACATGCAAACTTCCCCCATTGGGGCTTCTCTGGTAATAATAATGTCGCCCGCTTCAGGAATGCAGCGAGCACTCCACCGTTCAAATGTATTCTCGGTAACAAATTTTAAGCCTTCCGGTTGAAATTTCCCATTGCGTACATTCGATGTGCGCATAAGTGGTATACCTGATTTAGAATAAGGCGCAGTTTTATTGTGGCAGTCAACGACCAAACCAGAGCATTGCATTAAAGTTGCCCATTTCCAACCATCCGGCAAATCAGAAACATCATCTGGAATCGTCTGTTTTTTTTGCTTTAATTGCTGAATTCTTGCTTCGTCTGCATTAGGATATTCGGACTCAAGAAGTTTCTCTCTTTTTTGAGCAATTCTATCTAATAATATGGATGCCGGTTCGTCGTGGACGTTTTGCTGCACAAGTTTGCCCTGCACCGCCGCTTGCAGGATGGATTGCCGGAGTTGGGCAGCTTTCATAACGCATCCCCCTGTTCCATGGCGGTGGTGATGCGCTCCAATATGTTTTCAATCCGTGCGGAAATGGCGGCTTTCTCATTTAGATATTCCACGATAAACTCATCAGGCGGTAGAATCTCCACTGTGTCGTGGGGAAAGCTGCAAAGGTCGAGGTTATAGTCACCGCTCGCGGCAATATCCTCAACCGGCACATATTGTGAGACTTCACTTTCAATACGATTGTTCCACCACTCGCGTACAGGATCGAAGTGTGCGTCCAGCATAGGACGCGTTTTAGAGAAATGCTTATAGCCCGCAGGCATTTCCAGCCGGTAGAACCACACGCCTTTTGTCGGACGGCCCTTGCGGAAAAACAGCAGATTTGTGTTGATGTTGGTGTACGGCGCAAATACGTCTTTCGGCAACCGCACGATGGTGTGCAGGTCGTTTTCTTCCAACAGTTTTTTCTTGATGGCAGATTTAACGCCTGTACCGAACAGGAAGCCATCCGGCAAAACAAGGCCGCACCGACCGCCGTCTTTTAACAGCGCCATGATATGCACAAGGAACAGGTCGGCGGTTTCCGAGTTCCTCAATTCAGCGGAAACGGACTGCGAAATAACCTTTTCTTCTGCGCCGCCAAACGGCGGATTGGTTACAATTACATGCACTCTGTCCTTTTCAGTATACTCGCCAACCGGATGGATAAGTGTGTTTCCGTGCGTGATATCCGGTACATCAATGCCATGTGCAATCAGGTTGGTCACACACAGCAGATATGGAAACGGTTTTTTTTCAATACCCTTGATGTTGGATTGCAGCATCCGGTATTCTTCGGTCGTTTCGATATTGTGGCGGTCAATTACACTGGTGAGAAAGCCGCCTGTGCCACACGCCGGGTCGAGCACCACTTCGTTAAGTTTTGGATCTATCTGCTCAACAATAAAGTGAGTGACGGGACGTGGGGTGTAAAATTCGCCAGCCTTGCCTGCGCTTTGCAGATCTTTAAGCATGGTTTCATACAGGCCGTTAAACAGATGCGCGGTTTTCACTTCGTCGAAGTTGATATCACCGTTTATCTTGTTCACAACCTGTCGGAGCAATGTGCCGGACTTCATAAAGTTGTTGACGCCTTCCATTACGTTGCGGATAAGCCATTTGCGCTTTTTGGTTTCGTTTTTGGTATCCATAGACGAATCCAGATTACGTAAAGCAATAAACATCTTGTCCACATGCGAAAGAAGCGCATCGCCCGTAATGCCCTCGGAATCGTCGGCCCATGTGCTCCAGCGATATTCGCTGGGGATGACCGGCTCGTATTCGGTTTCGGTAAGTTCCCATTCCTGTTCCTTATAATCAAACGCCTTAAGGAACAGCATCCATGTAATCTGCTCGATATACTGCGCGTCGCCGTTGATACCGGCATCTATGCGCATGATATCCTTTAAGGCTTTGGTTGTGTTTGATACTGCCATATTCGGTTCCTCCGTTTATTATGCTGCATAGAGTTCGTGTGTAAGCTCTTTCATCGCTTGTTCGAAATTGGTTTTTCCCTTGAAAATCTTGTTTACGATATAAATGGGAGAACCGAAATCCTTGATGGGGTTGACTTTGAGGATGTCCATGCTTTCTAAGTCAGCGACGCCGGAATCAGCGTATTTCTCAAGCAGAGCATCCAGCACAGAAGCGGCTAGCTCGCCATACTTAGCGAAGTAGTTTCGCTTTTTCACGTTGTTGGCCCGTTCTCTGCGGGTCAGCGGCTTCTGATCAAAAGCCACATGGCAAAGCAAATCGAACGGGTCAAACTCCTGCCCGATTTGTTCTTGCAGTTCCTCAATTAAGATGCCTTGCGCTGCCAGCTCATCCAAAATGGCTTGCTTGCGCTCGGCGCTGTTCCACTCAGTAAGGAAGTCATCTAGCGTGGCGTAGCGGTCACGCACATTGCGGCGGGTGTAGTCGGTCAAAGATTCGGTAATCAGCTTGCCGTCCTTATCGATATATTGCACACGCTGTTTAAGTACGGTCACTTCAACATCATGAACATAGTATTTCTGCCTGCGGCCTCCCGGTGGATCAACAGCGGGTGGCGGTTCCTCGGCTCCATCGCCATCATCTTCCGGCGGGTCATCCGGCAACGGCGGTATTTCTCCATCCGACCCTGGCGTAAACTCGGAGTCCTGCTCCACAGGCCCGTCAAAGTCCGGGTCGGCAAAAAGGCGCGTTGCGTTGCGAAAATCAAAGATAGTAAAGAACATTTTACCCAAGTCTTCGCGGACACGGGTGCCGCGTCCGATAATCTGCTTAAATTCCGTCATACTGTTGATGTTGGAATCCAGCACGATAATTTTCACCATCTGAGCGTCAACACCTGTGGTAAGCAGCTTGGATGTAGTAACCAACACAGGGTATTTGCTGGACACATCGCGGAAGTTATCAAGCTGCTTTTTGCCGATATCGTCATCGCCTGTAATGCGCATGACATATCGTTCATCTTCACCAACAAGATCACGGTTTTCGTTGACAAGTGCTTGCCGCATACGATCGGCATGTTCGGTATCAACACAGAAGAAGATAGTCTTGTCAAACCGGCTATTGTGCTTTCGCAGATAGTTGGAAACAACCTTAGCAACCATTTTAGTACGCTGTTCCAACACCAGTTCGCGGTCAAAGTCGCTGGCATTATATTCTCTATCTTCAATTACATTGCCGAAACGGTCTGTCTGCCCGACATACGGGCGGAAACCCTCGGCATCCTTGTCCAGCAGCACACGGATGACACGATAAGGTGCAAGAAAACCATCATCTATGCCTTCTTTCAGCGAATAGGTATAGATGGGCTTGCCAAAATAGTCGATGTTGGATACGTCTTTATCTTCTTTGGGTGTAGCCGTCAAGCCAATTTGTGTCGCTGGCTTAAAATAATCCAGTATTTCGCGCCACTCGCTGTTTGCCCTTGCGCTGCCTCGATGACATTCATCCACGATGATAAGGTCAAAGAAATTTTGACTGAATTGCTTAAAAACGTTTTTATCACCATCTCCGGTCAATCCCTGATACAGCGCGAGATAGATTTCATAAGATGTGTCAATCTTCCGGTTACGGATGATGGTCATTTTATCTTTGAACGGCGCAAAATCGTTTACATAGGTTTGGTCGATCAGCGCATTACGGTCTGCGAGAAACAGAATGCGCTTCTTAACACCTGCCTTCCACAGACGCCAAATGATTTGGAAAGCAGTATATGTTTTACCCGTACCTGTAGCCATGACAAGCAGCACGCGGTTTTGTCCGCGCGTTACAGCATCAACAGTAAGGTTGATTGCGTTAAGCTGGTAATAACGCGGAGGCTTGTCCTCCCGTTCCATGTAATAAGGCTGGGCTATAATTTGTTCTTGAGTATCGTCAATTTTGTTGATTTGCTTATACGCGGCCCAGAGTATTTCCGGCGATGGGAACTCGTCAAGGTTGATGATATTTTCACTAGAATCAATCCGATTGTGGAATGTGAACCCATCCCCATTAGATGTGAAAACAAACGGTATCATCATGAGCTGGGCGTAATCCAACGCCTGTTGCATGCCATCTCCGATGGCATGGTTATTATCTTTGGCTTCAACAATGGCAAGAGGAATGTGCGGTTTGTAGAACAAAACGTAGTCTGCACGCTTGGCCTCTTTACGCTTATAGCTTCCACCACGGGCGATAATACGTCCTTTGGTGATTGCGTATTCTTCGCGTATTTGAGGCACTGCCCAGCCCGCAGCTTTAATAGCCGGAGTGATATATTGCGTTCTTATCTCCTGTTCGGTTAATTGACTTTTGTTCACTCCAATCCCCCATTCCACTCCTCTGTGCGAATGACAAGCGCAAAAAATACATAATTACAGATAATGACATTGTATCAGAGGGGGTAAGTTCCAACCATATTTTTTCGGCAAAACCTTTTTCCTGGTTTGACGCTGCCGATTTTTTCATTTCAATAGCTAGCAAAACAACAGCACCGTCAAACCATCACCAAACACTACTTTAACACTTGTCCTTAGAATTTACGAGATTACATTTCCGTTCAAGAACCATTTTTTTATTTAGTTTTGCAATATTACAAAAATACTCATTAACTGCTAACGGGTCTCCTAAAGGGTGTTCATTTGCGTTTCTAACCATACACATAGTACAAAACTCATTTTCTGGACATTTAATACATTTAGGGAAATCCCGTTTGCGTAAGCTTCTTAAATATTGTACCTTTATTGAATTGTTCCAAATATCGTTGAGAGATGTTTCATGTACGTTGCCTACAACGTAATCCTGCCAACCAGCACATGGATATACATTTCCATTGTCTGCTATACATATAGATGAATAACAAACACTACAGACAATGTCATCTGGATTCATACTTTTTTTCTTTTCAGCTTCCTTTTCCATTAGCTCTAAATATTTGGGTTCATTAATACTCCTTTGGTTAATAACCTTCTTGACATCATTTATAGACAAACGGTTACTCAGATTTTGTGTTGTATGGTTATATCTTGCTATGATGACATAATCACTTCCAACATTAATATTGTGTGTTTTCCCCCAATCTGTAACATCAATATAACAGTTAATATTTTGCTTTATTATTGGACAACTAATTTGCAAAGGTATATCATTTTCCTTCAGTTTTAATATTGCATTTTTAGTTTTTTCAAAACTTCCTTTTATTTGGGTTATTGCATCGTGAATATTGGAATCCATTGAATATAATGATGTTTGAACACTCAAGAGGGGATTTTTTTTCATTTCTTCGATGATATCTTTATTTAGTAAAGTTAAATTACTAAGAACATTTACGGAAAAGTTGTATTCATTACATTTTTTCAGGAAATCGATAAAGTGATGGTGCATCATGGGTTCACCGCCACTTAGCGTTACATGCAACAAATTCATTTCTTTACATTGTTCTAAAATATTATAAAACAAATCAGGATCGATATGATTTACCTTGTTATCATGTGGGATATAACAATGTACACATCTTTCGTTGCATTTGCTCGTAATTTCTATGTGTAAATTTGTAAGCTGCGGTTCGTTTTTAAAGTATTCATCAAAAAATTCTTGTGTAGATTTTTCAAAACCCTTAGTCGATGAACAATCCTTTTTTTCGCTTTTTGGTTCCACTACCTTGTATGAAAACACCGAGTCTTTTTCATTGCATTCTTGCAAAGTTTCGCCAGATACAACAAACCCGTCCAACTCAAGTAAGCAATAAAATTCTTTAGCATCGACCTTAATTGTTTCAATGTCCGCATTTGTAAATTGTATGCTTATTTTTTTAGCGAGATCATCAAGCGTCTGTGGTTTCTTACCTAAAACAGATAAAAACACCGCTCCGCTCTGCGATACAATTTTGTCTCCAATATCATCTCTGTCATTATTCGCTTGTCTGTACCCGAAATTTCTATTGTCTGTTATATAGCCAAAAAACTTATAGTTTCTGAATATAACATTAGATTTTTGTTTGAAATACATCTACATATCTCCTTAGCAATCAAGCGACGATGTTATTTGCATAACATCATCGCCATTGATCAAATCGTCCATTAGCGTCCGCTTGGTCCTGGAGGATTGCAAGGTCTTCCGCTCGGTTTACTATTCGGACGGCATTGTGCCATCTGTACAGTACTTTGTGCCAAGATTACAGGCTTTTCATATACCATTTTTTCCACCTCCTTTCATCGTCTTGTTGCTTTTGCTATAAAATGCAACATCTTGCGGATCGCCCGGCGGAATTATCTTGCAACTCAGCTCGAGCCACACATTACACATAACTACTGCTTTTGCAAAATAACAATTCAACCAAGAACCCGTTATGTCATAGACGAAAGTTATTTCGGAAAGGCTCCCGTGGACGGTTCCACCGATTCTTTACCGTGATAATTATAATTAAAAAATTCCGCGAAAAGCATAGAACTCCTGCCAAAATTTTAATAATTTGGCAGAGATTCTATGTTTTTCGCCATTACCAATGGTACAGTTCACCGTATCTCCCATAACAGCGAAGAAGAGGGCAATGATTTTGCCCTCTTTGCCCCCAAAATAGAACAATATTCAGCACCACTGTTCTTCCAATATTGAATCCTTTAAACATACGTGAGGACGTTTTCCTTGTACCATTACTTACTTTAATGATACGAAAGAAGAACGAAATCGCTCCGCGATGGCTTAAAAGCATAAAAAAAGATAAAAAGTATGTCCTTTTTGTGGTATTGTTTAATTGCTAAAGAAAACAAACCAAAAGGACGTACTTTTTACTTTATGATTATAT
>JBDKTO010000062.1 GCA_039680175.1 Veillonellales bacterium
CACTTTTTCATCACACACTCCTCAAATTTGATTTGTCAGGAAATAATTTATGAGTTGTGCCGCAAATTCCAAATTTTTCTTAGTGGCATACAATGTATTATTTCCGGACTGCTTCATTACTTCAATACCGTCATGATGTATCTCAAAATTGACAATATTCGAAAACTTAATGGATTGGGTTTTCTTATCACCAATGAACAGCAATCGAAAATTAGTGATATACAATTCCCCGGTATCAATTTTCTTCGATTCAATCTTAGTTTTTGTATTTACACCATAATTGCCCGCTCTGAAATATAACCCTTTCATCATTTTTACCCTCAGCGCTGGCCCATGATAACCAACCTGCTTTACCATTGATCTATTCTCATACAGATCCGCCCGCTCGCAATAATAACAAAACTCGCCACTTTGAAGTTTTATATCAATATTTATCGGATGCACGGTCTTTTTTGAATCATCAGTATTTTGTTCCTCTGGAGCAATTTGGAGAAGATCCTTCTTGCAGTATCGGCAAACGATTGCCTCGTCTTGAATTTCCTCAGCGCAATATGGACACTTTTTCATTTTTCCTCCACATGTTATTCCGAAATCGGAATATTGCCTCAAAAAGATTCCGTTTTTGCTGTCTTGTTACTTAGAACACTTGTGCTATAATTATGATGTACCTCTAATCAGCTTGCGCTCCCCGGGGAGGGGGGAGGATGAAAATACTACAGTGCAAAGAATCTGGAAATATCATCATCAGCTTGAAAATTTTTAGGAAAGAGATTCTACTTATTATTAGAGAGAGGAAAGGCTAATGAACAAACTGCGATTATGAAAACAATTGCATATTTTTTCATTATTAATTTCCTTTATTCTATTTACTCAGTAAAAAATTCATCATGTCCAAGATCGTCTGGCGGTCTTTGTCATTAAGTTGATTATATAGAAACAAAAGTTCTTCCTCTTCTTCGCTTGCATCTCTTGCCTTTGGCAATATCCCGCCGATTCGGTAAATCTGCTCAGGGGGCATATTTAGTGCTTTAGCAATTGACCTTAGAGATAGGTCACTAATGCCTCGTTTCCCATTAACGATATTACTCACTGTTGCATGGGATAACTTCGAACGCCTTGCCAATTCCGACATGGACCAATTACGCGCTTGTAGCTCTAATTTGAGCCACTTTCCCAATTCAGTTTCCATATACTACATATTATTCCATACCTTTCTGTAACCGCACTAACAGTTTCCGTAACTTACTTGACAAATTGTTAAATATGAATATATTTGTAACTGAAGTTACAAATTATGTTACTGTAATTTATAAGAGAGATTTCATGAAAGAAATACAAGAAAAACCAACCCTAACAATGCAAGTTTCAAAAGAGATGCACTGGGTGATTGGCGTCGGGTTGGATGACAGTGAGGTAGTGCTGATCTATGACCCGTGGACCAACGATATTGTGCGGTTCCGCGACAGGTACAAGCAAGGGCCCGCGAGGTTTGGGAGTTATAAAGGAATTAATATGATTCTGTGATATACTTGGATAAGTCCGCTTGAACTGCAAATGTGGAAAGAATGGTGAATGGTACTAAAAGATGTTACTTTGATGATGTAAGTTTGTGTTTAGTTATAATTTTCTCTAGAGGTGAGTATGGATGAATATTGGATGAAGATTACAGATATTGAGTGCAACAGAGTAACGTCAGGTGATTATGATGAAATCTTACTCCATGTTGAAATTCATGCACAAGAACAAAAAAAAAGAACATTTAGAGTAAAATACTCAGGTTCCGAGATCGCTACTAATAATCTAATTTGTGGGGATTTGGATTTTTTCTCAAAACTGAAGAATAAAAAGATCCAATTATTACCAATGGAGGAATAATCTACTGTAAAGAGATACCGATTTCATCTATGCTTAATTTGAGTGATTGACAAATTCCGCCATTTCCATTTAACCGGTTTTAAGATCACACGAGGAAGATGGTAATCCACTTTTTTTTGAAAATATGTTCACGCCGTCCATATCGAGATTGTCAACCTCCCAAAATTAGTACCAAATGAAAGTGGAAAAATCAGGCATGTTGGATGGCATATTGATAGGGTGGTAAGCCCTGTAATGCCTCATGGGGACGAATGGCATTGTACTCTTCCAGCCA
>JBDKTO010000063.1 GCA_039680175.1 Veillonellales bacterium
CTTTTCAATTGCCAGGCAAGTAAGCAAGAGAGAGGTTTCTTTCACTTTTTGATTGACCGATGGCGGGGACGGGAATAGAATAATTCGAAATACGGAAAAAACTTGGAGGTATGTGTATCCGGAGCTATGGAAACAGCGAGCTCCACGTTGCGGCGCCTGATGGCACTAAACTTATGGAAAAGATTGCATGGTGGCGGGGCGTAGCAACATAAAACAGCCAAAGTTTATAGGCAAATGGTGAATATGGCTACTGAAAAGTCTGTGGTCCAATTGACGAGTTAGCAGCCGTGAAAAGCGGGACCAGGAATCCGCCAGAATGCCGTGCAGTAAGGTGAGGCCGTACCAGAAATAAGGAATTGCATGGGAAGGGAACAAAATAGTCCCAAGATGGGAGCATTGATGATTGCTGTACAGTTACGGTTTTTTGTATGGGTGAGTTGAATTATTGCTAGCTTGACGCTTTCGGCGCAGAAACTGTTTTTGAGGGCAATGATGAAATACAGGATTACCCCACAACTAATTACCTTTACGTATGAGGCTTTATTAAAGTCCTTTTGGCGAAAAAATGCTCTGAAAAAATTCCTTCAAGGTTGTGGAATACCAGAAGTACTATTGAACTCTTGGAATAATGAAGAATCAAAAAGGACTTTTCTTGATAGAACATTTGAACGACTTCAAAAGGATGAAGATAGTAAAGTCAGTATACTACGTCTTGCTTTAGCATTATCTGAACAAACATCTTTTCCTGACCTGCGCAACTGGGAAGACTCTGAGCAAAAAATACGAGAGGCTCATTTGGCTGTTGCAGAACTGGGTGATTATCTTGAAAAACAGAATGTTGAAATAACTACTGAAGAAAAAAAAGCTGAGGCCCGAAAGAAAGCGGTTGAAGAAAGTATTAAAATACAAAAGGAAATTGGTGATAAAGAAAAACTAAAAACAGAATTTGAGAAATTGTCGCTAAAAATTGGAGCTCAAGAGGCTGGTTATCGATTTCAAGTTTGGTTTTATAAGTTAATTGATTTTTGTGAAATAGAGAATAAAAAGCCATATTCAATAGATGGAAGACAAATAGATGGCTCTATAACGCTTGATGGAACAACGTATCTTGTAGAATTAAAATTCAAAACTGAACAAAGCCCTGCAACTGATGTAGATTCACTTAAGGCAAAAATTGTTAAAATGGCTGATAATACAATGGGTATCCTTTTAGCCGTTTCTGGTTTTAGTAGTGTAGCAATATCAGAAGCTTCATGTGATAAGACGCCACTATTACTAATGGATGCAAGTCACTTATTCTACTATTTAACTGGAGTCATGGATATGAAGGACATTATTCGTAGAATCAGACGCCATGCATCACAAACTGGAAAAGCCTACTTATCTGTTGAAGATTTTTCTAAATAGCAATGTGAAAAAATCTATACTAACAAGAAAATGCAGACACTGTCTGCAAAATCGTCAGTCGTATAAAAAAGCCAGACAATATTTGGCCAAATTAATATTATCCGTACAATGTCTGAACAGCCAATCTCGTCAATATTTATGGCGAGCATAGCGATCAGCAAAAACCGCAATTACCAAGTTCAGAAGTTTGAGGCCTTCGTACAAAACGAGGCAAAATTCTGCCAGTCTAGTACTTGGTGGATAAAGAGCGCCGCTCGATAGCTTGGTTAATGTTACAAGGGAATATTTAACGCATAACAACGGACTTATGTGCTCGCTATAAATAAGAAACAGAATATACTGTATCGGTTTTTATGATTGGCCGTCAGTAACTCTCAACGCATAATTCATCGAGTTTCTTCTTGGGAGTATTCATCCCAAGCGTTTGTCTTGGCCGCTCATTAAGCAATCTTGCAATCCTGGTTATCGATCGCTGCGAAAGCT
>JBDKTO010000064.1 GCA_039680175.1 Veillonellales bacterium
ATGAGCAAGTTCTTCGTATAAACCGGTTTTTAAATGGGATTGCAGTTCAATGTCACTTTGATTAACTGACTTTGATATACCAATTAATCCCCAAGATTTTTCATAAGTTTGCGCATACGGATTTGCAACCGATTTTCTGATTATTTCTAAGCCAGATTCTCTGAGTGAATTTCCAATGGTAGGAATTAAGAATAATGCTTGGCTGATTGCCTGGATATTTTGCTGCTCCAAGAAAGTAGAATATTTATTATTAAAATATGCCAAAGCACTTTCAGAAATGACATGCTTGTCAGATAGTAAACCAATAATAAAAGCTAAAAAGGAATCCCCGTACCAATCTTGTTTACTTGCATATTCGATGTATTTATTAAGAAACTCATTGGGGAGCGAATTTACTAGATCGTTTGGATTTTCTACTAAATAATATGTAGAAATTGCTAATGTCTTCTCTCGTAAATCTGCTTGATTCCTTGGATCTGAATATAGGTATGGCGTGATGTAATTAGATAACCATTCACGTAAGTCTCCAAGGCAGTTCTGATTTTCAGAGCGGCTAAAAATAATAGCTAAAAGACTAGCCACATATGGGCTTAAAGCTTCTTTTTTCGCCAAATCAAGCACTTGTAATGCTTGAGCATATTCATAAACAATACTCTTAGATAGTTGTCCGCTCATATAAAATCGCCATTTGAACTAGAATAGTTGGATCAATCCAAGTACCAAACCAATAATACTGATAATTCCCAAAAGTAAACTTGCTAACCAATTCTCTTTAAACCATTCCCCAATTACCTGAGGAATGAAATTAATATTTTCTTTCCAGGTTGTATTTGTCAGTAATGAACCTTGATCTGCTCTATCAGCAATATTCGCTAAAATATCAACCTTACGTAGAGTTGAAAAATGTAGTCTGACATATTCCTTATTGATAAAAGCTTCCGACTCATCAGAACCCGTTAGAAAATCTTTATTACTGATTTTGTTCAATTCGATTATCTTTGTTAATCGAGGGTGGCCAATATAGCCCACCCCATAAATGTCGATTAATAATCTATTCAAATCAATTCGATTCTGTTCTGGGATTTCTGTAGGAGTCCCTCCAAGTACTTTGTATCGATGTTCAATTGCCTCAAATCCATAATTCATATCTCTCATATTCCAGTGAAGCCATTTGAAACCGGTGTGAGCATGAACAAAAACATAAAATTCGTCCAACATCTTCTTTTCAAGGGTATCGTATTCCTGGTCGATTGTGTTTAATAAATTTTGCCGTTCAGCAATTTGATGAACTGAAAAAGATTTCGTTTGTCCATTGGCAAAATTTCTGACAGCGATAGAAGTAATTCTTGGAGAGGTACCAGTTTCTCGATCATAAAAACTCTCACAAGAATAATGAATTACAAGAACATGATCAGAATTTTCCATTAGCTCTGCTAAGGATTTTCTGGCTTTATTTCTTTTCTGTAATCGACGTATAGCTGAACCCATGATTATCCTTAAATTAGATATGTTGTGAATTATTTGCGAAACTCGCTAATGCCATTCACACCTCTGATAAAATTTGCTCTTATCCATTTTGGGACAAAATCAAATTGATAAAAGGTCTAATAGCTTTTTCCATTCTAATCATCGACTTTATAAGTTGTTCTTGTAATTCATCCCATTGGTCTTGATCTATCAGACCATAATTTGAAATCACAAAACGAATACGGCTCGCTCGCTTATCCGGCAGTAATTGCCAATCTAATGGATCGCCGAAGAGTTCTTCAATTTCAATTTTATGCTGCAGGAAAGCGTTAAAAACCATCTTGTTCCATTCCGCTTCCCCTCGATCAATATAGAGCTCGACCTGGGCGTCATCCATGCGCACAACATAATTAAATCCAAGTCCGCTTTTTCCAGCGCCGGCACTGACCCAATTTTCAATTCCTGGTGAGACTTTGGCATGAAGTTTAGTCTTTGTCTTAGCTTTTTCAAGTAGTTCACCCCAGAATTTTAGACGGAGAACATGCCGCTCCGCTAAATCTCCATCCTTTTGACCTTGCTGTGACTTTTTTTGATGTCCTTGTACAGATGGCTTGCCGTCATATCCTTTGATAAAGGAAAACAGCTTATAAACCGTGCAAAATGTATCAAGCTTTTCTTTACAAACAATTCCATCAAGATCTGGCCAATAGGATGGCTCTTTATTGTCTTGATCTTTATATTGAATAGCCTTAAGCTGGAGACCATCTGTTAATATGCCCCAATCAACCTGATGAAATTTGGCAGCATAAAATAGATAGGATTCCCATTCTAAACCTGGGGTAATTTCATCAAAATTTTCACCTGGCTTTACGTAACAAACGATTGCTTTTGGAGTGTGGTTTGCTCCCATGAGATTTAGTGTCATGATCCTTTGGTTTTTTTCATCTGTAGAAAAACCCAGGATATGGAAAAACTCATCCACATACTCTTTCCAGG